>NZ_JRMK01000149.1:0-8368 GCF_000972925.1 Mycobacterium sp. UM_Kg1
GAGAGCCGAAGCTGGGACCGCCGTATGAACCCGGCGGTTCAGCGAGGCTCGACAAAGGAGAGCCGAAGCTGGGACCGCCGCATGAACCAGGAGGCACAGATGGCGGCTGAGACCAGCGAACGCGACGGCCGGGCGCCGCGGATTCTGTTGTTGTACTACAGCTTCTCCGGGCAGTCGCGCAAGGTCCTGGAGACCGCAGGCGAAGTGTTCGCGCAGCGCGGCTGCGAAGTGGTGGAAGCCGGTATCGAATTCACCGATCCGCGCTATGCGCAGCGGTTCGCCCAGTTCCCGCTGCGCCGGGTCTGGCCGGACATGCTCAGCGTGCTCAAGGCGCAGCAGCGGGGGGAGACGGGGCAGATTCGCACGCCCGACGCGGTGCGCGACGGCGAGTACGACTTGATCTGCATCGGCTCTCCGACCTGGTGGAAAGCGCCGGCCATGCCGATCAGGTCGTTCCTCAAAACGGATGAGGCGCGAAAACTCTTGGACGGCAAGCCGTTCGTGGTGTTCACGGTGTGCCGTGAATTCTGGCAGGAGAACTACGCCGAGGTCTGCCGGCTCGCCGAGGAATGTGGTGGGCGCTATCAGGACGAGATCCACTTCAGCTATCCCGGTGACCCGTTGCGTTCGATGCTGGCGTTGACCAGTTTCCTGGGCAGCGGGCGCTACCGGGAGCGTTACCTGGGGCTTCGGCTGCCCCCGACCAATGTTCAGCCCGAACAGCTCGACCGGGTCCGCACGTTCGCCGCCGGCCTGGTGGGCCGGCTGTTCGGCAAGTGAGAGGTCAGCGGCTATGCCCCGTTCCTTCGAGGTGAGATTCGCCTCGCCGGCAACCGTCGAGCAGGTGCACGGCGCCTTCGGCAACCGCGCCTATTGGCAGGCCCGGCTGCAGGCGTTCGGCGGCAACAAAAGCCTGGACTGTCTCGATATCGACGCCGACGGCCGGATTCGGGTCGTGGTGAACGAGGATCTGCGCCACGGCGCGTTGCCCGGGATGCTGGCAAAGGTGTACCGCGGCGACCTCAACATCGTCTCCACCGAGGTCTGGACGCCGACGGCGGACGGCCGGGTCGACGGCGCCATCACGGTCGCGGTGACCGGCGCCCCGGGCTCGGGCAGCGGTGTCGCGGTGCTCGAACGCGCCGGCACCGGCTCGCAGATGACGCTCAGCGGTACCGTCCGCTTCAAGATGCCGCTGGTCGGCGGTCCCATCGAGAGCTTTCTGGCTCGCGAGTTCGCCCAAGGTGTGCCGGAGATTCAACGGTTCACCACGAGTTGGCTAGGTGAGAATGCCTGATTCGGAGTTCCCGTACACCCACGTGCCGGCCACCGCCGAGGCATTGGCCCGGCTGGACATGCCGCTGGGTGAGGCGATGATGACCCAGCGTGCGATACGGCGGGTGTATTCCGATCCGGTCGACGACGCGGTGGTGCTCAAGTGCATCGAACTGGCGTTGCGGGCCCCGACCGGAAACGACGGTCAGAATTGGGAATTCATCGTCGTCAAGGACCGCAAAGTCAAAGAGGAATTGGCGAGGCGGTATCGGCAGGCCTGGAAAATTCAGCGCGGAGTGGTGCTGCGGCGCAAGATCAAAACCGACGAGTCGATCGCCGGAATCGCGCGGGCCATGCAGTGGCAGATCGACCACTTCGCCGAGCTGCCGGTGCTGGTGGTGGCCTGCCTGCGCCTGGGGGTCGGCGAGGGCCGGCTGCCGGTGGTGCGGATGCCGCACATCGCCGAATCCGCCTACTGGGGTTCGATCTATCCCAGCGTGCAGAATCTGCTGCTCGCGGCCCGTGCCATGGGCCTGGGCGCTTCACTGATCACCCTGCCGCTGTGGAATCAGCGCGCGGTGCGGCGCACCCTGGGTCTGCCGCACGCGGTCACTCCGTGTTGCATCGTGCCGCTGGGGTGGCCGCGCGGGCGTTACGGGCCGACCACCCGCAGGCCGGTCGGGGAGGTGGTTCACCTGAACGCTTATGGAGACCGTGCGTGGCTGGAATAGCTGAATGCACGCTGTGGTAATCCGTGGCCGGAGATTATGTGCGATTAAGGGGAAATTCGTCGGCGATTGGTGTAAGTTAATCGTCGATCGCTGAGTTCGGGCCGCGTGCTCCGATATGCGCGCACGGTCCGGGGGGACATCTAAGGGGGATGTGTGATCGGTGGGGGGACGCTTCAGCGTCGGAATACAACGGGCGGGGCCCATCGAGCGGCGCCGGGGCACCGGCCTGCGATGGTCGGGGCATCAGCGCCGCCGCGGCGGTATGCCACGGCCACAGTCAGCGCAGCACTGGCGGCGTCGACCGCGGTAGCCCTGGTGGCTCCGGTCTCGCCGGCCGCGCCCTGGATTCCCGGCCTGACCGCCGCCGAGCGGGCGGTGCAACTGGCGGCCGATCCCTCGTTCCTCAACATCCCCTTCAACTTCTTCCAGGACCTGGTCAACATCCCGTTCAACAACGTGCAGTCGACCAACGTGCTGGCCAACTCGTTCTTCTTCACCGGTAACTGGTTCACCCCCAGCGCCACCAACCTCTGGGGTGAGGATCCGGGCGACCCGGGGCACTTCATGGCGATCATGAATTACCTGTTCCCCTTCGCCCCCGAGATCTCGGGGCTGTATCAGCCCGAGATCGACAAAGTCGCTTTGGCCAACGGCACCGCGGGCCTGGGGCAGCAGTTGGCCATGTTTGCGGCCGCCATGTTGCCGGTCAGCGCTTCGTGTGACGCGATCCAGTGCTATCCGATGTCGCCGGTCGAGCCGATCACCGGCCTGACCGGCCTGGACCGGTCGATCAACTTCCTGGTGGCGTTCTCCAACTTCCCGAACGACGACAACCAACTGGATCTGTTCAAGTACTGGCTCAAAGTGCCGCTGCAGGATCTGTTCACCGGGTACACGTTCCCCAGCGGCCCCTTCAGCGACCCGGACAACCCGACCTCGGCGGGCATCGCCTCGCCGGTGGAGGGCATTGGCCCGAACGGCTCGGTGCCCGGGGGATTCGGGTTCCCGGGCACGCATCCCCTGGTGGACGACAACGGCGATCCCGTGCTCGATCAGTACGGCAACCAGATCAATCTGATGCCGTGGGCCGGCGTGACCTTCAAATTCGACGTGTTCGGGCCGTTCCTGCAGTGGTTCAACAGCCTCATGCAGCCGGTCGACTGGAGCGTCAACGGTGCGGACCCGACCGTCGGCTTTCACTTCGCCGCCCCCGACGACGTTGCGCAGGCGATGAAGGCCCTGATCGCCGGTCTCGTCATCGACTTCAACCCCTACGTCGCGGGCAGCCCGCTGTGCCCCGGGCTGTGCAATATGGCACCGTTCTCCCCGCCGTGGGGAGTGACCACCTTGGACCTGGTGAAATCGATCCAGGCCATCGGCGCGCCCAATCCGCAGATCCAGCAGTGGATCGACCTGACCGAGGCCGCTGCCCAGAACGCCGTGGGCGATGCGAACGGCTCAACCGACGAGCAGATTGTGGCCGCCATCTCCGCCCTGCAGACCGGAACGTTCACCTTCGACACCGAGACCCACAACGCGATCATCGACTTCCTGGGCGACATCAACCCCTACTTGCCGAACCTGGCGGTCAACTCCGGGCTGCTGACCGATCCCGGGTTTCTGGGGCCGTGGCCGATCAACCCCGAGACCGGTTACTACATGCCGCCGACCTGGAATCCGGACCTGCCGCTGGCCGAGCAGCAGATCGGCGAGTACGGGGGCCTGAACTCACTGCTGGTGTGGGACGACTTCCTGCGGGTCCTGGACCCGAGCGGGGGTCTGGTCGACGATCTCGACGCCTTGTGGGCCGAAATCGCCAGCTGGTTCACGTTCTAGACCGCGCCGACGCTGCGCGGGGCCGCGTCCGTGCGGTGAGTCCCGGGATGCAGGGGAGAAGTCCGCGCGACGACCGTGGCCAGGGATCTCATTCCCTACACAGCATTTACATCGCTTGACGACATGTGATTGTCGATTTGCGCTCAGTCGGCGCTTTGATAGATTACAGGAATGTCACGCGGCCCTGGCGCCGTGTAGAGCTACTTTACCTTGGGAGGAAATCGGGATGGTCACAGCCTTGCGTTCGTACTTCTCCGCGGGGCTGGCCATCACCACCGCCGGGCTCATCACCGTAGCCCCTCCGGCCGCTTCGATCGCCAAGAGCGAGGCGGTTCACCTCGAGACACAGCTCGCCGCCGGCGAGTCGCTGTGGAACGTGCCGTTGAACCTGTTCCAGGCTCTGGTCAACGCGCCGGCATGGGAAATCCACGCCATGGACACCCTGGCCAAGTCGCTGTTCTACAGCGGTCCGTGGTTCGCCGGAAGCCCGACGAACGCCTGGGGCGAGGACCCCGGCGACATGGGGCACTTCGAAGGCATCCTGCAGATGATGTTCCCCTTCCCGTTGATCTCCGGCGCCGGTCACGAAGGGGACCACAGCTACCCGGGCCTGGGCCAGCAGCTGTCGATGCTGGCCAATGTTCAGATCCCGATCGACCTGAGCTGCGCGGGCCTGGACTGCCTGCCGGCCATGCCGACCAGCCCGATCACCGGCTTCACCGCGATCGACCAGACCCTGTGGAGCCTGCTGATCGCCTTCGGCCTGCAGCCGTTCCCGTTGATCAACAACTGGTTCCAGATCCCGTTCTCGGCGATGACCAACGGCAACCAGTTCTACTTCGACCCCAACGGGCCGGGCATGGTCAACATCGGGTATGCCAATGACGGCTACTACTGGCAAGGCACCCGCACGCTCGAGGAGCTGGGGCTGAACCCGGAGGACTACCCGAACATCGACCCGAACGCCCCGCTGCAGCCGTGGGCGGGCAGCTACTACTCGATGGACTTCGGGCAGCCGTTCGCCAACTTCTTCAACAGCCTGACCCAGCCGTTCGATCCCGACCAGTTCATCCTGCCCGACCCGATCGATTTCGCGCGCGCCGTGCAGTCGATGATCGCCTCATCGCTGCTGGCCTTCAACCCGTTCATCCCCGGCAGCCCGGTCTGCCCCGGGCCGTGCCTGCTGCTCGAGCCCGGCGGCAACATCTTCGACCCCGAGGACTGGAACACCCCCAGCTACTTCTGGCTGGTGAAGATCATGGACGACCTGTGGCCGGGCAACCCGGTCATCGACGAGTGGATGGACGCCTACGCCGAGGGCACCGCCAACGTCTCCAACGAGGAGATGATCGAAACCCAGGCGTGGTTGTGGCGCCTGAACACCGTGCTGCTCGACATCAAGAACCCGTTGCCGCCGGACCCGGTCATCGACACCACCGCGTTCCTGCCCACCCCTGAGCAGCTCCAGGCCTTCTTCGGCGACTACTGGTACAACATCTTCGACAACAGCGGGATCATCGGGCCCTTCGACATCCAGGGTCTCTGGGACGCCATCTTCAACATCACCCCGGAGTAGCGATCAGGTGGCCGCGTGACCGGCCGGAGCGGGCTGACGCCCCGGTGGGCACGGTCGCTGCTACCGTTGCTGGCGCGGCGGATTGGGAGAGCGGTGCTGTGCTTGAGGTGATCGACAGGGGCGCTACCAGTGCGGCGCACCCCGTTCCGCTGTTGTTCGTCCACGGTGCGTGGCATGCCGCGTGGTGCTGGGAGGAGAACTTCCTCGGCTACTTCGCCGAGCGGGGTTATCGCGCGCTGGCGGTCAGTTTCCGCGGCCATGGTGCCAGCGCCACTGATAAGCCGTTGCGGGCCTGCGGCGTCGATGATTACGTCGCCGACATCGCGGCGGTGGCCGAGACTCTCCCGGTGCCCCCGGTGGTGATCGGCCACTCCCTGGGCGGGCTGATCGTGCAGAAGTACCTCGAGGGCCGTCCGGTGCCGGCTGCGGTCCTGATGGCGTCCATGCCGCCGCGGGGCAACTACGGTTCCACCCTGCGCTGGCTGCGCCACCGACCGTGGGATGCGATCAAGATGGCGGTAACCGGCAGGGCGCTGCCGTATATCAGCACGCCGGCGCGGGCTCGGCAGCATTTCTTCTCCGAGACCACCCCGGCGGAGACCGTCCTTGCGTGCGCGGCCCGGCTGCAGGAAGACTCCCCGCGGATCAGCGTGGACTGCTTGATCCTCAAGTTGCCCCGGCCCAGCCGTGTGACGACGCCACTGCTGGTGCTCGGCGCCGAGCAGGACGGCGCCCACACCTGCAAAGAAGTGCGAGCCACCGCACGTGCCTACGGCACCGAGGCCGAGTTCTTCGCGGGTATGGGCCACAACATGATGCTGGAACCAGGGTGGGACGCCGTGGCCGAGCGCATCCACCGATGGCTGGGCGATCGCGGCCTCTAGCGCCGGCCGCGCCGTTCAGTCCTTGGCGAAGCAGTACAGCCGGTAGACGAACTCGCCGTTCTGCAGCGCCCCGTTGAAGGTCCAGTCGGTAGCGGCGCTGGCCAGTCGGGCCAGGCTGCCATGGTGGGCGATCATGCTCTGCTTGCGGTCGAGGTTCTTCTCGTTGCCGCGCAGCACGTCCATGCTGATGTCTTCCTGGGACACCAGGCGCAGTCCGGTGCCGGCCAGCTCGGCGTCCCAGCGGTCCAGCTCGCTGCGCCGGCGGAAGTCGGTGTAGAGGAAATGCCCACCCGGGGCCAGCACGCGTGCGGCACCGTCGAAGAACCGGGCCGGGTGCGGGTACAGATGCGATGCCTCGACGTGCAACACCACATCGAACGAGCCGCCGTCGAACGGCAGGTTCTCGGCGTCGCCCTGCACGAAGTCCAGGCCGGGCAGCTGGTGGCGCTTGCGGCAGAACTCGATGGCGGTCTCATTGAGATCCAAACCGGTGTAGGCGGCGGGCTTGAAGGTGCGCATGACATACGACGCGCCGCCGCCGTGACCGCAGCTGACCTCCAGGACCTTCTTGCCGGCCAAGTCGACCTGGGCGGCGGTGCGGTGATACTGCTGGATGAAGAACCGGTTGGGTTCGTCGGAGGGATCCAGCGGCACCGCCATCGGCGGGTCCTCTTCGTAGCCGTAGTTGAGGAACAACCAGTCGTCGCCGCTGAGCATCCGGGTCTGGGTGGAGAATCGCTTGTTCACGAAAGAGGTGAACACCAAGTTGTAGACGAAGGGGTTCGTCAACACGCGATGGGTAACCGGGTTGAATATCAGGCGGTTCATCGTGGGCATCGGAGAAGTATCTCACGATTCGAGCGGCGCCGCGGTTCTGGCCCCGTGCCGGGAGTCAGTCGCGCAGCCCGCGCATCAGAATGCGGTTCCACAGCCGGTCGGAAACCAGGGCACGGGCCAACACGGTTGCCTTGCCGGAGATTCCGACCACGTAGCGCGGCCTGGGGTTGCGGGCCCTGACCACACGCAGCACCGCGCGCGCGACGGTGTCGGGCTCGATCATCACGCCCCGCTTGGCAGAGAGTTGGCGGGTGTTCTCGGCGTAGCGAATCTTAAAGTCGCGGTAAGGATCATCGGCTGAGTAGGTGGGTCGCGCCTCCTGCTGAGAGATGACGAAGGGCGTTCGGACCGCAGTCGGGTCGAGCAGCACCACGCGGACGCCGAACGGCGCCACCTCGGCACCCAGGGACAGCGACAGCGCCTCCATGCCGTACTTGACCACGTGGTAACCGCCGGCGCCTGGACTGGCGAAACGCCCTCCGGTACTGCCGATGTTGACGATGACGCCGGACCGGCGGTGGCGCATCCCGGGCAGAACCGCCTGGGCAAGGTGCAGTGCTGCAACCACATTGGTCTCAAACAGGCTGCGCAGGTCTTCCAGCGGCAGTTGCTCAAGCGGACAGGTCAGCGGAAATCCGGCGCTGTTGACCAGCACGTCCACCCCGCCATGGTCGGCAGTGATCTCCGCGACAAGGCTTTGCGCTGCGGCCTCGTCGGTGACATCGAGTCGGCGTGCGGTCAGCCCTCGGGCCGTAAGACGTTGCAGCGCTTCGGAATTACGCCCCACGGCATAGACGCGGTAACCGGCCTCCTGCAGCCGGTCGGCGGTTGCCTCGCCGATCCCGCTGGTTGCTCCGGTGACCAGCGCTACCGGCTGGGCGCTCATCGGGCGCCGGTGTTCCCGGACCGGGCCGGTGCGGGGTGCCCGGTGGAGCCGGCGGGAACCAATTCGACGGGCAGGTGCTCCAGGCCGCGCATGGTCGCGTTGACCAGATGGCGGGGCTCGCCGTCGAGCCGGATGGTCTCGACGTGGGGGATCAACTGGGTCAGCACCCGGCTCACTTCGATGCGGGTCAGGTGCGTGCCGAGGCAGTAGTGCGCGCCCCCGCCGAAAGCGAGGTGGTCGCTCGGATTGCGGTCCAGGTCGAAGGTGTCGGGATCGGGGTAGTGGCGTGGATCGCGGTTGGCGGCCGCGTAGAGCACCAACACCCGTGCACCGGCCGGGATGG
>NZ_JRMK01000150.1:0-8367 GCF_000972925.1 Mycobacterium sp. UM_Kg1
ACTCAACGAGGCCACTCCGCCCTCGGCGGAAGACCACCCATCACCCGACTCGCCGCCTGACAACAACGTGTCAGGTCACAACACCTAGGACCAGGCGCCCGCCCTCAGGCGAGTGCTGACAGGGCGGCTGCGGCGTCGTAGCCGCCGAACCCGCCCAGCCGGCCGTCGCGCAGCATGTTCACCCAGTTCGGTTCGGTCAGCAGGGCTCGTCCGATCGCCACCACATCGAACTCGCCGGCCGCGAACTGTTCGACCACCCGGTCGATGGGAGCCGGCTGGATCACCTGGCCGCGTTTCTCCGCGCGGAACTGCGTCTCCAGCCCCACCGATCCCACCGCGATCACCGGCTTTCCGGTGAGCCTCTTGGTCCATCCGGCGAGGCTCACGTGCGGGTCGTGATCGGGGAACCCGGGTTCGTAGTGTCGCCGCGTCGAGGGATGCAGGACATCGACGCCGGCGTCCACCAAGGGCATGAGCAGCTCCTGGAGCTGTTCTGGGCGCTCGGCGATGGAGGCCGCGTAGTCGGTTCCCTTCCACTGGGAGAAGCGGTAGATGATCGGATAGTCCGGGCCCACCGCCGCGCGAATGGCCGCGACCACTTCGGCCGGAAAGCGCGTCCGGGCCGCCGGGGTGCCGCCGTAGCCGTCGGTTCGCCGATTCGTGCGCTCCCACAGGAATTGATCGAGCAGATATCCGTGGGCACCGTGGACCTCGACCGCGTCGAAGCCGAGGTCTCGTGCGGTGGCGGCACTGGCGGCAAAGAGCTGCGCGAGCTCGGCGAGTTCATCGGTCCGCAGCGCGCGGCCGCGGGGCCGCCCGAGCCCGTCGACGCCCGACGGGCCCACCGGTTGCACGCCGTCGTCGTCGCGGCGCTCCACGCCCTGGTACCACAGCTGCGCAGCGATCGTGGCGCCCTCGGCGTGGACTTGCTGGATGACTCGCGCCCACCCGGCGAGCACGTCGTCGCCCGCGAGCGTCGGCACGCTGGCGGGGTATCCCGCAGCCGGGTCCGGTAGCCGAATGCCCTCGGTGATGATCAGCCCGACACCGCCCGCGGCCCGCCGCCGGTAGTACTCGGCCACGTCGGCGCCCGGAACGCCGTCCGGGGAGGCCTGGCGGGTCATCGGTGCCATGGCGAACCGGTTGGGCACCGTCAGCGAGCGCACCGTCAGCGGCTGGAAGAGATCGTCTAATGCCACGGTGGGCTCAAACGTCCGGGCGGCCCGGACTATTCCGCCGGGCCTCAGAACAACCGGTACTCGTCGCTGTCCAGGCCGCGCATCGCGTCGTAATCCAATGTCAGGCAGCGGATGCCGCGGTCGGTGGCCAGCGTGCGTGCCTGTGGCTTGATCTGTTGGGCGGCGAACACGCCGCTGACCGGTGCCAGCAGGCTGTCGCGGTTGAGCAGTTCCAGGTACCTGGTGAGCTGTTCCACGCCGTCGATCTCGCCGCGCCGCTTGATCTCGACGGCGACCGCCCGTCCGTTCTCGTCGCGGCACAACAGGTCCACCGGGCCGATCGCGGTCATGTACTCGCGCCGCACCAAGGAGTAGCCCTCGCCGAGCAGCTCGACATGTTCTGCCAGCAACGCCTGCAACTGCGCCTCGACGCCGTCCTTGACCAGGCCGGGGTCGACACCCAGTTCATGGCTGGAGTCGTGCTCGATCTCCTCGATGGTGATCCGCAGCTGGTCGCCGGTCTTGTTCGCCACCACCCAGACCGGGCACTGGCCGTCGGTCTCCTCGGTGAGCCGGCACGGTGGGCTCATCCAGTTCAGCGGCTTATAGGCACGGTCATCGGCGTGCACACTGACCGAACCATCGGCCTTGAGCAGCAGCAGTCGCCGGGCGGACGGCAGGTGTGCGGTGAGCCGGCCGACGTAGTCGACGGTGCACTGGGCGATCACGAGTCGCATCCGAACCACCTTAAAGGCCCAGCCGAGCAACTATTCTTACGCCACGATGAAGCAGCCGAAGACGATCGCGCAGCGGCTGGGTCGAGTGCTGGAGTTGCTCACCCGTCAGAGCGGTCGGCTGCCCGAGACACCCGAGTACGGCTCGTGGCTGTTGGGCCGGGTTTCGGAAAGTCAGTACCTGCGCCGCATTCGCATCCAGTTCATCTTGACGGTCGTGGTCGTGGGGACGAATCTGACCGGTGTCGCTGTGGAGGTTCTCCTGGTGACGGTGGCTTTTCCGGTGCCCAGTGTGTTCCGGGACGCCCCGGGCTGGCTGACGTACGGGTTGGCGCCGGGCTATGTGCTCACCGCATTGGTCGTCGGCACCTTCGGGGTCACCCGGCAAACCATCAAGAAGCTGCGCTGGGCCATCGAGGAACAGCCGCCGACACCCGAGGACGAACGCAACGCCTTTCTCACACCGTGGCGGGTGGCACAGGTCGTGCTGGCCGCGTGGGGAGTGGCCACCGTGGTGTTCACCGTGCTGTACGGGATGGCCGACAAGGTCTTCATTCCCATCATCGGGTTCTCCCTGTGGGTCTGCGGCACCCTGGTCTCCACCGCCAGCTACCTGTTCACCGAGTTCGCACTGCGGCCGGTGGCCGCCCAGGCGCTGGCCGCCGGACCACCGCCACGACGCATGCTCTCGGGCATCATGGGCCGGACCATGATGGTCTGGTTGCTCACCTCGGGAGTCCCGATCCTGGGCATCGCTTTGGCCGCATTGTTTGCGATGGTGCTCAAGAACCTGACTTTGGAACAGTTGGGCGTCGCCGTGCTGATCACCTCGGCGACCACGCTCACATTCGGCTTCCTGCTGATGTTGATCCTGGCCTGGCTCACCGCAACTCCGGTGCGGGTGGTGCGCGCGGCTCTGCAGCGCGTCGAACAGGGTAATCTGCAAGGCGATCTGGTGGTGTTCGACGGAACCGAACTCGGCGAGCTGCAGAGCGGGTTCAACGCGATGGTGCACGGATTGCGGGAGCGTGAACGAGTGCGCGACCTGTTCGGCCGCCACGTGGGGCGCGATGTCGCCGCGGCCGCCGAGCGCGACCAGATTCAGCTGGGTGGCGAAGAGCGCCACGTCGCAGTGGTTTTCGTCGACATCGTCGGTTCGACCCAGATTGTGACCGCCTGCCCCGCAACGGAGGTGGTCGCACTGCTGAACCGCTTCTTCGAGGTGGTGGTCGATGAGGTCGACCGCCACCACGGACTGATCAACAAGTTCGAGGGCGACGCAACGCTGGCGATCTTCGGCGCACCGAACCACCTCGATCAGCCCGAGGACGAAGCGTTGGCCGCGGCACGGGGCATCCTGTACCGGCTGGCCGAGGAGGTGCCGGAGATCCGGGCGGGAATCGGGGTGGCGGCCGGGCAGGTGGTGGCCGGAAACGTCGGCGCCAAGGAACGCTTCGAGTACACCGTGATCGGCGAGCCCGTCAACGAGGCCGCCCGGCTCTGCGAGTTGGCAAAAGCCCAACCACTGCCACTGTTGACCACGGCCAAGACCATGTACGCGGCCAGCATCAGCGAACAGGCCCATTGGGTGGTCGGTGATTCGATCGTGTTGCGCGGCTACGAAGAACCCACGGTGCTGGCCGGCCTGCTCTAACCCCGCGGTTGCTCCCACTGCGCGGTCTCGGCCAGCGCCTCCTCGACAGAGGCGAACACCTGCCCGGTGTAGGCCGCCGGGTCGGGCGTCACCGAACGGGCCGGGTCGACCAGCAGGCCCCGCTTGCCCAGTGCCCGCAACTCCTCGGCCAGCCCCGCAAGCAGCCCACGCGCGGGTTCGCTGATCGTGTGCAGCCGCGAGACATCGAAGATCGCAACGTCGAACTCGGCGCACTCGCGGGTCGCCGTGCGGGCCACCTGTTCTGCCCCGGCGAACAACAGGTCGCCGTGCACCTCGTAGACCCGGATTCCCGGGCGCGGTGAATACACGCCGCGGATGGCCGCGTGCGCGTCGCTGCTCACGGTCAAAAAATGCAGGCCGAGCTGACGAGAAAGGCTACGGCACACCAGCATCCCCCGCACACTGTTGCCCTTGGCATCGATCCGCGGCGAATAGACACCGATGCCGAGTTGGCCGGGCAGCACCGCCACGATGCCGCCGGCCACCCCGCTCTTGGCCGGCATCCCGACCGCGCTCACCCACTCCCCCGCCGCGTCGTACATGCCGCAGGTCACCATGACCGACAGCGTGCGGCGCACCACTTCCGCACCGGTGACCTGCCGCCCGGTCAGCGGGTTGAGGCCGGCCCGAGCCAGTGTCGCCGCCATCCGGGCCAAGTCCGTACTGGTGACCTTCAGCGAACACTGGCGGATGTAGAGGTCCAGGGCGTCGTCGGGATCAGAGCCCAGGGCGCCGAAACTGTCCAGCAGGTAAGCGATCCCGCGATTACGGCTCCCACTGGCCCGCTCGGAGGCGTAGACGGCGTCATCGAAGTCCAGGCTGCGTCCGGCACACGCACTGAAGAATTCCCGGACAACGGCGAACCGGTCGGCGACGGTCTTGCCGGGGATCAGCGAGCACGCCACGATCGCACCGGCGTTGATCATCGGGTTCTTGGGCACATTGGTGACCTGATCGACACTGATCTTGTTGAAGCCCTCACCGGACGGTTCCACACCGATCCGCGCGTCGACGGCGGCCTGGCCGAGCTGGTCGAGGGCCAGCGCGTAGGTGAACGGCTTGGAAATCGACTGCATGGTGAACTGCGCCCCGGCGTCACCGGACTCGTAGACGTAGCCGTCGGAGGAGGACAACGCCAGTCCGAACCTGGCGGGATCGACCTGCGCGAGTTCGGGGATGTAGCTCGCCAGGTTCCCGTCGTGCACCCCGGCATGTTCGGCGAGAATCCCGTCCAAGTACCGCTGTACCAGTGCCGCCACGCACCGATGCTAGCCCGCACGGCACACGGCGGCCCGCCACTGTCGTGTCGTTTTTCCGCTAGTGCGGGCGGCGGGCGCATGTCATGGTTGAACGGTGCACGACGACTTCGACCGCTGCTATCGCGCTGTGAAGTCCAAGGATGAGCGCTTCGACGGCTGGTTCATCACCGCGGTGCGCTCGACCGGGATCTACTGCCGGCCCAGCTGCCCGGCGCGCACGCCGCTGCCGCCGAATGTCCAGTTCTACCCCACCGCCGCGGCGGCCCAGCGGGCCGGATTCCGCGCCTGCAAGCGCTGCCGGCCGGACGCGGCACCGGGATCGCCGGAGTGGAACATCCGCGGCGACGTCGTAGGGCGGGCCATGCGGTTGATCGCGGACGGCACGATCGACCGGGAGGGCGTCGGCGGGCTGGCCGCTCGCCTCGGCTATTCCACCCGCCAACTGCAGCGGTTATTGCAGGCCGAGGTGGGCGCCGGTCCTCTGGCGCTGGCCCGAGCGCAGCGCGCCCAGACCGCCCGCATCTTGATCGAAACCACTGACCTGCCGTTGGGCGATGTCGCCTTCGCCGCGGGTTTCGCCAGCATCCGGCAGTTCAACGACACCATCCGCGCCGTATGCGCCACCACGCCGTCGGTGTTGCGCAGCACCGCCGCGGCGCGTTCGCCCGCCCCGGACCGCCGCGAGGGACCGGGCCCGCAAGTGCTGTCGCTGCGGCTGCCGGTACGCACCCCCTTCGCCTACGCGGGAGTGTTCGCGCACCTGGCGGCCTGCGCGGTTCCCGGCTGCGAGGAGGTACGCGACGGCGCCTACCGGCGCACCCTGCGCTTGCCGCACGGCAACGCCGTCGCCGGCCTGCGGCCCGCCACCGACCATGTCCGGTGCCAGCTGGCCCTCGACGACTTCCGGGATCTGACCGCCGCGATCACCCGCTGCCGACGGTTGCTGGACCTCGACGCCGACCCGCAAGCCGTCGTCGACGTTCTGTCGGCCGACCCCGATCTGGCGCCCCTGGTGGCCCAGGCACCGGGCCAGCGGATCCCGAGGACCGTCGATGAGGCCGAGCTCGCGGTGCGGGCGGTGCTGGGTCAGCAGGTCTCGACCGCGGCGGCACGAACCCACGCCCATCGGCTGGTGGTGGCGCACGGTCAGCGGCTCCACGATCCAGACGGTGGACTGACCCACGTCTTCCCGTCGGCGGAATGCCTCGCCGACCTGGATCAGGAACGGCTGGCCCTCCCCCGCACGCGCCGGCGGGCACTGCTGGCCCTGGTCTCGCACCTGGCCGACGGGACGCTGAGTCTGAGTCCGGGCTGCGACTGGGAACGCGCCCGCCGCGACCTCCTGAGGTTGCCCGGGATCGGGGCCTGGACCGCGGAGGTGATCGCCATGCGGGCGCTCGGCGACCCCGACGCCTTCCCCGCCACCGACCTCGGTGTGCAGGCGGCTGCACGCCGGCACGGCCTGCCCGAGAGCCCGCAGGCGCTGATCGGACGCAGTGCTCGGTGGCGGCCCTGGCGCGCCTATGCCACCCAGCACTTATGGGCCGGCCTCGATCATGCCGTGAACGCCTGGCCGCCGGCAGCGAAGGAGATCGCATGAGCACTTACCGGATCATCGACAGCCCGCTGGGCCCGCTCACGCTGGCAGGACGCGGCGATACGCTGCGCCATCTGTTGATGCTGGATCACGCGCACGCTCCCGACCGGGCGGGCTGGGTCCGCGACGACACCGCGTTCGCCGCTGCCGTTGAGCAGCTCACCGACTACTTCGCCGGCGAGCGCACCGAGTTCGACCTGGAATATGAGATGGTCGGTACCGAATTCCAGCGCCGCGTCTGGACCGCTCTGCTGACCATCCCGTACGGCCAGACCCGCTCCTACGGTCAGCTGGCCCTGCAGATCGGAGCCCCCACGGCTTCGCGTGCAGTGGGTTTGGCCAACGGCCGCAATCCACTGTCGATCATCGTCCCGTGCCACCGTGTCATCGGCAGCACCGGCAGCCTGACCGGGTACGGCGGCGGCATCGACCGCAAAAGAGCATTGCTGGACCTGGAGCGCCAGCGCAGCCAGGCCACGCTGTTCGGTTGAGACGGCTTAATCCGGCATGGGGTATTCGGTGGTGTCGGTGAAGCCCTGGAAGAACTCCACCAGACCGGTCAGCGCTTCACTCAGCGTGGGGGTGGGCGTGTCGATGGCGCCCACGATGTAGCCCTCTTGAATGACTCCGGCCAGCGACGGGTGCTCGATCAACGGGATGATCTGGTAGTTCTCCGGGTCCAGCAACGTCGCGATGGCGTTGCTGATGCCCTGCTGCACCCCGTTGCCCAGCGCGGTGAACAGCTCACCGAGGTCGACATTCGGGAACAGTCCCGAGCCCGCCGGCACATCGACATCGCCGGGCGGCCAGCCGTTCTCGATGTTGCCGTAGCCGAGGTTCACCAGAATCCGGGTGACCGGCTCCCACAGCTCATACAGCGGCTGGCCGATGAACGGGATCAACTGCAGCGGGGCCAACACCGGCAGCAGGTCCGAGGTAATCATGTAGAAGCTGGCCAGCGAGTCCGGGTCCGACGTCGGAAGTTCGATGGCCGAGGCAACCTGCTCTGGGGTGGCGCTCAACAGCACCGAATGGCCGTAGATGAAACCCAACGCCGCGTTCAAGGTCGCCAGCGGGTTGAAATAGGTCGGCTGGAAGGCCACCGGGTCGTATTCGTAGTTGTAGACGTCGGTGCGATACAGGTCGGTGGGCACGCCGCTGGTTCCCGGCGAGCCGATCAGCACGAACCGCACCAAGTCGTCGGATACGCCCTCGTCGGCGAGCCGCTCCATCAGGCGGACGGAGATCGAGGCGCTCTGCGAGTACCCGAATACCACCACCGGGTTGTCAGCATCCACCTCGCCGCCATTGATCTGGCCCATGACCGCGTTGTAGAGGATCTGGCCACCGACCGCCTGGGAAGTCGAGCTGACGTTCTCCGGGGTCCACAGCGAGAACAGTTCGCCACCGAATCCGTGCGGCTGCAGGTACAGCGTGTCGACAGCATCGAGGTAGCGGTCCGACGGCTGCGGCATGCCGGTGCCGCCCATGATGTAGGCGATGCCGTCTCCGAGCGCTGTGCCGTTGCCTGTCAACGAAACCGCGGTGGACTGCGCGCCGGCGGGCGGCGCCACCACCGGTGCGCCGGCGAATAAGCTCGCCCCTGCGAGGGTCGCGACGAGCGGCAGACAAGTATTAACGCGCACGCAGATCCTCCTGGAACGTTTCTCAGCTAACGCTTAAAGGTATCGCCTCGCGACGTATCCAGCAACAGCAGTCCGGTCGGTCTGCCTGCGCCGGCGATGCCCGTCGCAGCCGGACGGCCCGGTCGATTCTCGGCAGCCATTCTCCCGCGTTGCGCAAGCCCGCGAATGCGCGTGAATACGCCCGAATGCACAAATGCCTGTGCCCCCCAATTTCTTGGGGGGCACAGGGCTTTATGTTGTGTTCGGCGGTGTCCTACTTTTCCACCCGTGTGGGCAGT
>NZ_JRMK01000151.1:0-8356 GCF_000972925.1 Mycobacterium sp. UM_Kg1
GTACCGCCAGGGATCCCAGCTCGACGAGGCGCATGCCCAGTTCGTAGTCCCGGCCGCTGCGGCGCAGCCAGCGCAGCTGTACCAGACGCTCGAGCATGCGATGCGCCGACGATCGGGGGAGCCCGGTCCGGCGCACGATCTGCGCCAGTGTCAGGCGGCCGGGCCCGTCGAACGCGTCGAGGACCAGGGATACCCGGTCGATGACGGCGCTGGGGGTTTCGTTCGGCGCATCCTTGGCGGCGGTCATGGGCAATGCGGCTGACGCGGGCATTGATGGATCCTCCCGGACATAGTCCTAATAGGCATATGACTAATGGGCATATGCCTATCACATCGATGTTGCTGCTGTCACACTTCCGGCTGAATTGGTGTGCGCGCACATCCGCGATCCACCACGCCAGGGGCCCAGTCAGCAATCCGGATTGACGCGACAGGCCTGGGCTTAGGTGCGCGCCGGCAAACTAGTAGCTCGTCAGCGTGGCGCGGCTGTTCGTCAGGCGCAGAGCGCGCCGAGCCCCGTCGGCCGGTCGAAGCAGCCGCCCGCGTCAGAGATTCCAGGTCGACGATCGTGTCGACGCCCGGGTGCTCCGGATCGACAAATGTGGCCACGTCGGTGGCGTCCAGGTGGGCACGGTCGGCGCCCAGTGCCCCGCTATCGCCTCGTTGTAGGCGAAGCCGGGTGGCCGATACCACCGCGCGCCGGCGCTTCGGCGGCGGTGTCTGCCAGCGGCTTCATCACCATGAATCCGGCGCCGGCGGGCCGGGGAGTGAAGTCAGAGATCAGGGGCGCATCGCCGCAGGCAGGTCGTCCACCCACTGGTGGCCCCAGTAGCTGTCTGCCGTGATCTCTTCGGCGGTGTAGTAGGTGTCGTCGACCCGCATGCCGTCGGTGCCGAACTCGATGTCCCAATCCCCAGGTGCGCGGACGTAGAACGACACCATCTTGTCGTTGGTGTGCCGACCCAGTGTGGAAGACAGTTGGAAGCCGTCCTTGGCGACGCGGTCAAGCGCCTGGCCGACGCTGTCGAGGCTGTCGACTTCGACCATGAGGTGGATCAGCCCGGGGTCGCGCAGCGTCGCCGCGGGGCACAGCGCCAGGCTGTGATGACGCTCGTTGATACCCAGGAAGCGCACGCGTACCGGTCCGAACTCGGGCGGCACGGGCACTCGGAAGGCGCCGCGTGACTTGAATCCCAAAACCTCGGTGTAGAACTGAGCCGAGCCCTCGACATCGAGGGCGGGCAGCACCACATGTCCGAGGCCCTGGTCGCCCGTCACGAATCGTGCGCCGAACGGCGTGATGATCGGGGTGTGATCGAGTACCGGTCCGTGAAAGACTTCCAGCGAAGTGCCGGCCGGGTCTTCGAACGCGATGACCGCTTCGACACGGCGGGCGTCTGCTTCGGCCAGCGACAGTTGCCTGTACGGGACGCCGGCGGCCTCGAGCGTCTGCGCGAGCGTCTGCAGCTCTGCATGGTCACGCACTTCCCAGCCGACGGTCACGATCTTGTCGGTTTCGCCCGGGGACACCACGACCCGGGCGGCGCGTTCGTCCATCCGCAGGTACAGCGAATCCGGATCGGGTCCGCTGCCCCGGGCGAAACCCAGTACGCCGAAGGCGAAGTGGCGCCACCTCTCGATGTCGGTGGCTTGTACCGTCACGTAACCGAGGCTCTTGATCGGGCTCACAGGTCGCCCCCTAGATCATCGCCCGCAGGGGACCCTGCGGGTCCACGCCGAGCGAACTCAGCGCTGAGGCGTGATAGACCGTTCCCGGGGCATGGATGGCGTGTACCTGTCCGACGTGAACATCACGCCAGTATCGCTGCAGTGGCTTGTCCATCCGTGTCGCATTGCCGCCACACCGGGCGAACAGTTCGTCGACCGCGGAGACGGCACGCCATACCGCGCGAATCTGGGTGCGCCGACCGGCCGCTCGATCCTCGAACGAGACCTCCTTGCCGGCGTCGACCATGTCATAAATCCGGTCGGCGTTGGCCAGTAGTTCCTGGCGAGCGGCGTTGATGTCGGCAGCGGCTTCGCCGATCGCGAACATCACGTAGGGGTCGTCTTTGATCGCCACACCGCTGGAGTTGACCCGCGAGCGCTGGTAATCCAGCGCGGCGGCCAACGCACCTTCGGCGATGCCGATGGTCGCCGAAGAGATGCCGAGCGGGAACATCGTCGACCACGGCATCAGATAGAGCGGCTCGGTCATCCCGGCCTCCCGTTGGGCGGTGCCGTCCATCACTTCCAACGCGTTCATCGTGCGGTAGCTCGGCACGAAGGCATCGGAGACGATGACGTCCTTGGAGCCGGTGCCGCGCAATCCCACGACGTCCCAGGAGTCCTCGACGATCTGGTAGTCCTTGCGCGGCAGGATCATGTGCAGCATCTGCGGGGGCATCAACGGCTTGCCCTCGGAATCACCGATCATGGCGCCCAGAATGATCCAGTCACAGTGGTCGGTGCCGGAACTGAACTGCCAACGGCCGTTGAAGAGGTAACCACCGTCAACCGGCTTGGCGACGCCTTGCGGAGCGTAGGGCGAAGCCACCCAGGTGTCGACGTCGTCGGCCCAGATCTCGTCGCCGACGCGAGGATCGGCGTAGGCGAGCTGGTAGGGGTGAACGCCGACCACACCGTTGATCCACCCCGCGGACGGATCCAGCGCGGCGGTCGCCATCACCGTTTCGGCGAACTCACGTGGGTGCCCCTCCAGCCCGCCGTGCTTCTTCGACTGCAACAGCCGAATGCTGCCGATCTCCTTCATCGACTTGACTGTGTTGTCGGTCAGCTTGCCGATCTTCTCGGCTTCTTCGGCTTGCCCGCGCAGCTGGTCGGCCAACTCCGCGACGCGGTCGATCACCCGTTTAGTCATGGCAACGATGGTGGACGCGACGAGTGCGCGGTTGCCGACCTCGTCCCGGTGAGCGGACGACATTCACCGTCGACATCAAAACTCGACTTTCAGCCTGCTCGACAGCGGGCGTGCCTGGCAGGCCAGGAACAACCCCTCGGCGATGTCTTCGGGTTCGAGGATCGCGGCATTGCCCACATCGACCTGCCCGTCGAGCACCGTTGCCGCACACGAGCCGCAGTTGCCCTCCCGGCAGGAGAACGGAACGTCAATCCCCTGGCTGAGCATCACGTCAACCAGGTTGCGGGACTTGGGCCAGCAGAGGTGATGGGTCTGCCCGTCGATGCTGACCTCCGCATCGGCAGCCCCCACGTCGCCGGCGACGTCCTCGATCGCGACTTCGGCAAAGGGATCACCGGTGAGCGACTGGAACACTTCGAGGTGGATGTTGGCGCGTGGCACGCCGGCCTCGCCCAACGCCTCTTTCACCACCGCCATGAACGGCTCGGGGCCGCATACGAAGGACTGGTAGCTGGTGAACATCCGGGCGAAGCCGCCCAACTGGGCGCGAGTGGGCAGACCCTGGATCGACTCGAGCCAGTGCAGAACTGTGAGCCGGCCGGCATACCGCGCAGCCAGTTCTCGCAACTCGGCGGCGAAGATGACCGAACGCTCGTCACGGTTGGCGTAGCACAGCACCACCCGTCCGGTGCCCGCAGCCAGCGCCGACTTGAGAATCGACATCACCGGGGTGATGCCGCTGCCTGCTGCCCATAGCAGAAAGTCCGCGTCCAGGTCCGCGGGTGTGAACTGCCCCGACGGCGGGAGGGCATCGATCGTGTCGCCAACGGAAACGTTGTCGCACAGCCAGTTCGACACATAGCCGCCGTTCGTCCGCTTGACCGTGACCTTGTGCGTATCATCGGTGTGCGGAGAACTTGCCAGCGAGTAGCAGCGGGCGGCCGACCCGGTCAGGTCGCTCGGTACGCGCATCGTCAGGAACTGTCCCGGCCGGTAGGCGAATCGGGCACGGTGCTCGTCGGGAATCGCCAGCACCACCGACTTCGCGTCGTAACTCTCCTCGATGACGGCTGTGACGGTCAGTGCCACGGCGCGTGTGCCGCCCCCGGCTCGTTCGGCAGATTCTGCATCGGTCATGGCCGACATTGTGAGGGGGCGCGCGACTTCCGCCGGATGCCCTCACCGGTGGCCGGGAGAAATTTCCCGATGCCCGTTGACCGGGAAGTGTCGGCACCGGAACGCTCGGTGACTGCCTACGGTGGCCGCCGTGAACAGCGCGACCGAAAGCAATGTCGACGTCATCGTGGTGGGTGCCGGGTTCGGTGGCCTGTATGCCCTGCACAAGTTCCGCCAACAGGGGCTGTCGGTTCGCGTCTTCGAAACGGCACCCGAGGTCGGAGGAACCTGGTACTTCAATCGGTACCCGGGAGCGCGCTGCGATGTCGAGAGCCTGGACTACTGCTACTCGTTCTCCGATGAGCTGCAGCAGGAGTGGACCTGGACAGAGAAGTACGCCACCCAGTCCGAGATCCTCGCCTACATCAACTGGGTAGCCGACAAGCTGGATCTGCGGCAGGAAATCACCTTCAACACCAGGGTGGTATCGGCTGTTCTCGACGAGGACACGATGCGATGGATGATCGCGACCGACACCGGAGAAACCGTCGTCGGGCGCTTCGTGGTGATGGCCACCGGGCCGCTGTCCTCACCGTTGACTCCGGACATTCCGGGACTGCAGACCTTCGGCGGTGAGATCTATCACACCGCGCACTGGCCGCACGAAGACGTGGACTTCACCGGAAAGCGGGTCGGGGTGATCGGGACCGGTTCTTCGGGTGTGCAATCGATTCCGATCATCGCCGAGCAGGCCGCACAGCTGGTCGTCTTCCAGCGCAGCCCGAACTACAGCGTGCCCGCGGGCAACCGTCCGTTGACCGCCGAGGAGATCGCTCACGCCAAGGCCACCTACGACGAACGGCGCCAG
Source organism: Mycobacterium sp. UM_Kg1 (assembly GCF_000972925.1). Taxonomy (NCBI): domain Bacteria; kingdom Bacillati; phylum Actinomycetota; class Actinomycetes; order Mycobacteriales; family Mycobacteriaceae; genus Mycobacterium; species Mycobacterium sp. UM_Kg1. The sequence continues at coordinate 4,866 of NZ_JRMK01000151.1, forward strand.
ATGTCTTGGCGCAGTGGCGGTGGGGCGCCGCATGTGCCACATCCGAAGCTGACCATGCAGGCCACGCTCGAAGAGCGCCGTGCGGCCTTCGAGGAACGCTGGCAGCTGGGCGGGGTGTTGTTCTCCAAGACCTTCGCTGACCAGATGATCGACATCGAGGCCAACGAGGAGGCTCGAAAGTTCTACGAAGGCAAGATTCGCGCCGTGATCGACGACCCCGAAGTCGCCGAACTGCTGATCCCCACAGACCATCCGATCGGCACGAAGCGGATCTGTACCGACACCAACTATTTTCAAACGTTCAATCGCCCCAACGTCACTCTGGTCAGTGTTCGCAAGACCCCGATCGAGGCGATCGACGAATCGGGCATCGCGACGTCTGAGATGCACTACGACCTCGACGCCATCGTCTTGGCGACCGGTTTCGACGCCATGACCGGCACGCTGGCCAAGATCGATATCGTCGGTCGGGGCGGGCAGAAGCTGGCCGATGATTGGTCACAGGGTCCTCGCACCTACCTCGGGCTCGGGGTCGACGGATTCCCCAATCTGTTCTTGGTATCCGGTCCCGGCGCACCGGCAGTGCTGGCCAATATGGTGCTGCACGCCGAGGCGCACATCCAGTGGATCTCCGCGGCCATCGCCTATCTGGACCAGCATGGCTACGCCGCTATCGAGGCCACCCCGGCTGCCGTCGACGCCTGGGTCGCGGAATGCAATCGGCTGGCCGACGCCACCCTTTTCCCCAAGGCGAACTCTTGGTATGTGGGGGCCAACGTGCCCGGAAAGCCCCGCGTGTTCATGCTCTTCATCGGCGGCTTCGCCACCTACCTCGATATCTGCGCCGAGGTCGCCGACGCAGGGTACAAGGGATTCACCCTGATCAAGGCATCCTGATGCCGAACCTCGCCGGCAAAGTCGCCGTGGTCACCGGCGCCGCGCGCGGTACGGGGCGTGCGCACTGTGAGCAGCTGGCGCAGGCCGGTGCAGACATCATCGCCATCGACCGATCCAGCGCGGCAGACGATCTGTCGATCATGGCGACGATACTGGCCGACAAGGACCGCAGATGCTTCACCGGCATCGCCGATGTCCGGGATCTCGGTTCGCTGTCGGTCGCCGTCGGTGCCGGCGTGACAGCGCTGGGCGGCCTGGACATCGTGATCGCCAATGCCGGAGTCCACGCCCCCGGAGCTCCGGTGTGGGAGCTGCCCGGCGAGGTCTGGCAGGACGCGCTCGACATCAACCTCACCGGCGTGTGGCATACGGTCAAGGCTGCCGCGCCCCACCTGCGTCAGGGCGCCTCGATCGTGATCATCAATTCCACCAGTGGAATTCGCGGCCCTGGCGATACGGCGCACTACACCGCCAGCAAGCATGCCGCGGTGGGTCTGGCCCGCACCCTCGCCAACGAACTGGGACCGCGCGGAATCCGGGTGAACACCGTGCACCCCGGAGCGGTGGCCACCCCCATGGTCCGCAACGAAGCGACCTACCGGCGACTCTGCCCTGACCTCGACAATCCGACCGAAGCGGACGCGATCAAAGTTCTCGCAGCGCGCAATCTCCTGGGTGTGCCGTGGGTGCAGCCGTATGACGTCGCCAACGCGTCGGTGTTCCTGGCTTCCGACGACGCCCGCTACATCACCGGGGCCCAACTGGTAGTCGACGCCGGAATGACCCAGAAGACATGACGATTCCTCGGCTGGCCGGAAAAGTCGCGCTGATCACCGGCGCGGCCCGCGGAATCGGGCGCGCGCAGGCGGTGCGCTTTGCCCAGGAGGGTGCCGAGATCATCGGTATCGATCTGTGTGGTCCGATCGATACGGTCCGGGTGCCGCACGCCACCCGGGCGGACCTGGAACAGACCGCCCGTCTGGTACGCGCGGCGGGTGGCCGGATGACGACGGCGGTGGCAGATGTCCGCGACAGGCAGGCGCTGGGTGCTGCGGTAGATGCTGCTGTCAGCGAACACGACGGTCTCGATATCGTCTGCGCTACGGCGGGAATCACCTCCCGGGGATCAGCGGTAGACCTGGCCGAACAAGTCTGGCGGACGATGCTGGATGTCAATCTGACCGGGGTTTTCCACACCTGCCAGGTCAGCGCACCCCATCTGATCGAACGCGGCGGCGGCGCCATGGTGCTGGTGAGTTCCATCGCGGGGCTGCGAGGACTGCCGGGCGTCGCCCATTACAGCGCTGCCAAACACGGATTGGTCGGCCTGATGCGCAGCCTCGCCAACGAGCTCGCGCCGCACCGCGTTCGGGTCAATACAGTGCACCCGACGAATGTCGACACGCCACTCATTCAGAACGATGACGTGCGGAGCGCCTTTCGCCCCGACCTGCGACGGCCGCCGACGCGGGACGAGTTCGCCGAGGTGGCCCAGGCAATGAACATGCTTGACATCGGTTGGGTGGAGCCGGTGGACGTGGCCAATGCGTGCCTGTTCCTGGGGTCTGACGAGGCCCGCGACATCACGGCGGTCGCCCTTCCGGTGGACGCCGGCGCCACCCAGCGACAGGGGAGATGAATATGCCAGACGTGAGCAGATACGGCCCGTGGGCGGTGATCGCCGGAGGCTCTGAGGGAGTGGGGGCGGAGTTCGCCCGACTTCTCGCCGAGGACGGATTCAACTTGGTGCTCATCGCCCGCAGACCGGGCCCACTGGCCCAGACCGCGCAACGTTGTCGAGCATCGGGCGTCGAGGTGCGGGCACTGTCGATCGATCTTCTCGACGGCACGGCGGTTGAACAGATCGTAACGGCCACCGCAGAACTCGAAGTCGGGCTGTTGATCTACAACGCGGGCGCGAGCACCTGTAACGAGCCGTTCTTGGAGGCGCCGCTGACCACATTAAACAAGGTCATCGACCTGAACGTGACCCGAATGCTCGAGTTGGTCCAACATTACGGTCGGGCGATGTCGGATCGGCAGCGCGGCGGAATCATGCTCGTCGGATCGCTCGCCGGATACATGGGAGCTTGGCGGCACACCGTCTACGCCGGAGCCAAGGCATTCTCCAGGATGTTCGCCGAAAGCCTCTGGTTGGAACTTCGGGACCGCAATGTCGACGTATTGGAGTTGGTGCTGGGCGTGACCCGGACACCGGCGATGGAGCGCGTCGGTCTCAATTTCGATGTTCCCGGAATGATCGTCAATGAGCCGGCCGACGTTGCCCTCGAGGGCCTTGCGCACCTGGCTGACGGTCCGGTCTATGTCGCCGGAGGAAACCTACCGACCGCGGTGGCTAACAGTGCACCTGATCGCGCCCATGTCGTTGTCGAGTCACATCAGCGGATTCTCTCGCTGGTGAATCAGCGGGATCACCATGCGGCACGTGATGTCCGGTGAGTAGACGATGACATTCCGACCGGCGCGGATCGGCGGACAGTACAGCGAGTTTTCCGGGCTGGGTTCGGTCCGGCTGGTTTTCGAATAGATTCGAATAGAGGAGCTTTCATGGCTGCCAAGGCCTCAGTGGCAAT
>NZ_JRMK01000152.1:0-8321 GCF_000972925.1 Mycobacterium sp. UM_Kg1
CAGCGTCAGATGTGTATACGAGACAGGAATACACCATTGTCATCGTCACTCACAACATGCAGCAGGCGGCGCGGGTGAGCGACCAGACGGCGTTCTTCAACTTGTCCGGCGCCGGTAAGCCGGGCCGGTTGATCGAGATCGACGGGACCGAGAAGATCTTCTCCAACCCGACTTTCAAGGAAACCGAAGACTACATCTCCGGCCGCTTCGGCTGACCGCGGCACGGTCGCCGCAGCGCGGCCGGCTTGGCCGAGCCGGCTGGGCGCGCCTATCCTTGCCGGAGTGTCCGAGCCGTCCGTAGCACAGTTGCGCACGCAGCTCGACGGCCTCACCATCCGCGACGCCGCATACTTCGGCCGGCGGCTCAAGGATCTGCGCGGCAAACAACCGGAGAAGGTCCGGCAGCTGGCTGAACGGATGAGCGCCGCACAGCGGCTGATCGCGCAGCGGCACGCCGCGGTACCGGCCATCGGCTACCCCGACCTGCCGGTCAGTGCCCGTCGCGACGAGATCGCCGCGGCGATCAGTGCCCACCAGGTGGTGGTGGTGGCCGGTGAAACCGGCTCGGGCAAGACCACCCAGCTGCCCAAGATCTGTCTGGAACTCGGTCGCGGAATCCGGGGCACCATCGGCCACACCCAGCCGCGGCGGCTGGCCGCCCGCACTGTCGCCGCGCGCGTTGCCGAGGAACTGGCCAACCCGCTCGGCGACGTCGTGGGTTATGCGGTCCGATTCACCGACCGGGTCTCCGACCGCACCCTGATCAAGTTGATGACCGACGGCATCCTGCTCGCCGAACTGGAACGCGACCGGCGGCTGCTGCGCTACGACACCTTGATCATCGACGAAGCCCATGAGCGCAGCCTCAACATCGACTTTCTGCTGGGCTACCTGCGCGAGTTGCTGCCGCGCCGCCCGGACTTGAAGGTGATCATCACTTCGGCCACCATCGAACCCCAACGTTTCGCGGCGCACTTCGCCGGATCCGACGGTGCCAGCGCGCCGATCGTCGAGGTGTCCGGCCGCAGCTATCCGGTCGAAATCCGCTACCGCCCACTGGAACTGCCGGTGCTCGGCGATGCCAGCGACGACCCGGACGACCCGGACCACGAGATCATTCGCACCCAAACCCGCGACGAGATCGAGGCCATCGCCGATGCGGTGCACGAGCTTTCCGCCGAACCGCCGGGCGACATCCTGGTGTTTTTGTCCGGCGAGCGTGAGATCCGGGACACCGCAGAAGCCCTCGGCGGCCTGCCCAACACCGAGATTCTTCCGCTGTACGCGCGGCTGTCCACCGCCGAACAGCAGAAGGTGTTCGCACCGGCGCGCACCGGCCGGCGGATCGTGCTGGCCACCAACGTGGCGGAGACCTCGCTGACGGTACCGGGAATCCGTTACGTCATCGATCCGGGCAACGCCCGGATCTCGCGCTACAGTCGCCGGCTGAAGGTGCAACGGCTGCCGATCGAGCCCATCTCGCAGGCTTCGGCCGCGCAGCGCAGCGGCCGGTGCGGGCGCACCGCTCCGGGGGTGTGCATCCGGCTCTACAGCGAGGCGGACTTCGAGGCTCGCCCGCGCTACACCGATCCCGAAGTGTTGCGTACCAACCTGGCTGCGGTGCTGCTGCGGATGGCTTCGCTGCGGTTGGGCGCGGTGGAAGACTTCGGGTTTCTGGACCCACCCGACGCCCGCAGCATCCGCGACGGCGTCCAACTGCTGGTCGAGCTCGGTGCCTTCACCGCGCCCGGGGAGATCACCGACGTCGGCCGCCGGCTCGCCCGGCTTCCGGTGGATCCGCGGCTGGGCCGGATGATCGTGGCGGCCGAGACCGAGGGCTGTGTGCGCGAAGTGCTGGTGCTCGCGGCCGCGCTCACGATCCCAGACCCGCGCGAGCGGCCCATCGATCGTGAGGAGGCCGCCCGGCAGAAGCACGCCCGGTTCGCCGACGACGACTCCGACTTCATCGCCTACCTCAACTTGTGGTCATATCTGTCCGAGCAGCGCAAGACGCTGAGCGGCAGTGCCTTCCGCCGGATGTGCCGAAATGAGTTCTTGCACTACCTGCGAATCCGGGAATGGCAGGACCTGGTCGGTCAGTTGCGCAGCATCGCCGGAGACGTCGGCATCCGTGACACCGCCGACAAGCCGGCCGAACCCGCGGCCATTCATGCCGCGCTGCTGGCCGGTCTGCTGTCGCACGTCGGGATGCGGCGTTCCGACGGCCGCGAATACGCCGGGGCGCGTAACTCGAAATTCGTTCTCGCCCCCGGCTCGGTGCTGGCCAAACGGCCGCCGCGCTGGACGATGGTGGCCGAACTGGTGGAGACCAGCCGGTTGTTCGGGCGGACCGCCGCGCGCATCCAACCGGAGACGGTCGAACGGGTGGCCGCCGATCTGGTCCAGCGCAGCTACAGCGAGCCGCACTGGGACGCCAAGCGCGGCGAAGTGATGGCCTTCGAAAAGGTGACGCTCTACGGCCTGCCGCTGGTCACGCGCCGGCGGGTCGGCTACGCCCGGGTGGAACCGGTGGTGGCCCGCGAGATGTTCATCCGGCATGCGCTGGTGGAGGGCCAGTGGACGGCCCGGCACCGCTTCCTGGCCGACAACGCGGCGTTGCGCACCCAACTGCAGGAGTTGGAGGACCGGGTTCGGCGCCGCGACCTGATCGTCGACGACGACACCGTCTATGACCTCTACGACGCCCGGATTCCCGCGGAGGTGGTGTCGGCACGACACTTCGACAGCTGGTGGAAGCGGCAGCGGCAGGACACACCGGAACTGCTGACCTTCACCCGCGACGAGTTGCTGCGCACCGGCGAGACGCTCGGCGCCGATCGGCCGGACAGGTGGGCGACCGCGGATCTCGCGTTGCCGTTGAGCTACCGCTTCGAGCCGGGCGCCGCCGACGACGGGGTCACCGTCCACGTGCCGATCGACGTGCTGGCCCGGCTTGGAGGTGACGAGTTCGCCTGGCAGGTACCCGCGTTACGCGAAGAGCTGGTCACCGCCCTGATCAGGTCCTTGCCGAAGGAGTTGCGGCGCAACTTCGTGCCGGCACCCGACACCGCCCGCGCAGTGTTGTCGGTCATCGGCACGTCGACCGAGCCGCTGCTGGAGGCGCTGGCCGGCGAACTGCGCCGCCGCACCGGGGTGCTCGTGCCGGTCGACGCCTTCGACATGAGCAGTGTGCCGGCGCACCTTCGGGTCACCTTCGCGGTGGAAGCCGCCGACGGCACCGAGCTGGCCCGCGGCAAGGATCTGGCTGCCCTGCAGGAACGACTGTCGGCATCGGCCCGTGAAGCGATCGCCGATGCGGTCGGCGCGGAGTTGGAGCGCACCGGGCTGCGCGGCTGGCCGGACGACCTCGACACCCTTCCGCAGACCGTCCAGCGGGTGGTGGCCGGACGTGCCGTGCGCGGTTTTCCCGCCTTCGTCGACGCCGGCGGCGATGCCGAGCTGCGGGTGTTCGCCACCGAGGCGCAACAGCGCGGCGCGCTCGGCCCCGGCATCCGCAGGCTGTTGCGGTGTGAGATCCCCTCTCCGGTCAAAGCGGTTGAGCGTCAGCTCGATTCGCAGACGCGCCTGATGCTCAAAGCCAACCCGGACGGGTCGCTGCAAGCGCTGATCGACGACTGTGCCGACGCTGCCACCGACGCCTTGGTCCCCGCGCCGGTGTGGACGCGAGACGAGTTCGTCGCGCTGCGCAAGCGAGTGGCTGCGGCCCTGGTCGCCACCACGACCGACGTCGTCACCCGGGTGGCACAGGTGCTGGCCGCCGCGCGGGAAACCCAGGTGGCGTTGCCGGCGCAGCCGCCGGCGGCTCAGGCCGAGTCGATCGCCGACATCACCGGGCAGCTGGAGGCATTGCTGACACCCGGGTTCGTCACCGCCACGGGGCGCGTACATCTGGGGGACCTCACCCGCTACCTCGCCGCGATACGCCGCCGGTTGGAGCAGTTGCCCCGCGCGCTGCAGGCCGACCGGGACCGGATGGCGCGGGTGCAGGGCGTGCAACAGGCCTACCAGGACCTGCTGGCGGTGCTGCCCGCGGCACGTCGCCAGGACGCCGCGGTGGGCGAGATCGCCCGCCAGATCGAAGAACTGCGGGTGAGCCTGTGGGCTCAGCAACTCGGAACCCCGCGCCCGGTGAGCGAACAGCGGATCTACCGGGCGATCGACGCGCTACTCGCTTGACGGCAGGGTGTGCTCGTCCGGGAACTTGCCGGTGGCCTGGAAGATCACCCGGCGGGCGACCTCGACAGCGTGATCGGCGAACCGCTCGTAGAACCGGCCGAGCAGCGTGACGTCGACGGCGGCGGCTACGCCGTGCCGCCACTCCTTGTCCATCAGCACCGAGAACAGATGCCGGTGCAGGTCATCCATCGCGTCGTCTTCTTCGCGGATCCGGGCGGCCTTCTCCGGGTCCCGCGACAACAGCACCTCTTGGGCGCTGTTTCCCAGCTCGACTGCGAGCCTGCCCATTTCAGCGAAGTAACCGTTCACTTCCTCGGGCAGTGCGTGCTGGGGATGCCGACGGCGGGTGATCTTGGCGACGTGCAGGGCCAGGGCGCCCATCCGGTCGATATCGGCGACCATCTGAATGGAGCTGACGATGGCGCGCAGGTCCCCGGCAACCGGTGCCTGCAACGCCAGCAGCACAAACGAGCTCTCCTCGGCGCGGGTGCTCATCGCGGCGATTCTCTCGTGATCGGTGATCACCTGTTCGGCCAACATCAGGTCGGCTTGCAGCAGGGCCTGAGTGGCGCGTTCCATGGCTGCCCCGGCCAAGCCGCACATCGTGCCGAGCTGTTCGGCGAGATCCGAGAGTTGCTCATGATACGCGGTTCGCATGCCCTCAAGACTAGCCGTGGACGGCGGTCCGCGTGGATCGGGCGGAGCCGGATGCTACTCGCAGGTGGTGTCGGCGGCGTTGGTGACGGTCAGGTCGTCGGGGAGTTCGGTCGGCTCGGCACTGGTGTTGCGGGTGAGCTGGACGTTGATCTGCGAGCCGCTGGCCGCCGGCTTGGTCACGGTGCGAAAGTCCGATCCCAGGACCACTCGCACGATGTTGCCCAGTCCGCTGACCCGCTCGATGGGAGCGTCTGACAGCGCCGAGGACACCGTCGCCGCCGCCTGCTCGTTGCCGGGGGAGAACAACACCTTGGTGGCCTTGACGGTGCCGGGATAGTCGTCGGCGTTGTCGACGTTGAAGCCCCACTGCTGCAGGCGTTCGGAGGTGCCGCCCGCCAGGCCGGCCTGCTCGGTGGCGTTGGAAACCCGCACGTTGACCTCGGTGGGTGAGGTGGTGACGGCGCGCACCTGCTCGCTGACCGGCTTGGCCGGCGACTCCGGCGACTCGGGTGCCGAGGTGGCCGGGGCCGTCGGGCTCAGCGCCGTGGTGGTCGGGTCGGAGGTGGCGTTGTGGTCGTTCTCGCCCGGCAACGGGTCGTCGTTGATGATGGCGTCGAACAGGGCCCGGACGTCGTCCATGCGCGGGACCTCGTCGCCGTTCTCGTCGGTCTCGCTGGTCGGCACCGTCACGAACGTGATGTGCCCGGCGGCGACTTTCTGCAGCGACTGGCCGAGGTTCACCAGGTCCTTGGTGGTCACGTTGTCCACCGAGCTGTCGCCGATGAACATGTTGACCACGTTGTTGAGCTTGGTCGGGGAGAAGAAGGTGTTGGTGGAGATCAGCGAGCGCAGCAACGACGACAAGAACAGCTGCTGGCGTTTGATGCGGCCGTAGTCGCCGTTGTCCTCGGTGGTGACGTGGCGGGCCCGCACGTAGTTCAGCGCGGTCGCGCCGTTGACCCGCTGGCGTCCGGTGTTCTCCAGCACACTGCCCAGCACCAGGTCGTACAGCGGGCTCGGGGTGCACACCTCGACGCCGCCCAGGGCGTCGACCATCTTGCCGAATCCGACGAAGTCGACCGCCATGAAGCGATTGATCGCCAGCCCGGACAGCTTCTGGATCTCCTTGACCAGACACTTCGGGCCGCCGAAGGCGTACGTCGAGTTGAGCTTCGTCTCGGTGTAGACCAGGTCGCTGCCGTAGCTACCGGTTTCCTCGTCGTAGACCGGACCGTAGACCCCGGTGGCGGAGTTCCACGCCTCGCACTGGATCGGGGTGATCGCCAGATCCCGTGGGAACGAGACCACCACCACGCGTTTACGGTTCGCCGGGATGTTGACCAGCATGATGGTGTCCGAGCGGGCGCCCTCGGCGTCGTCGGTGGTTCCGGCGCCGATGCTGCTGTTGGCGCCGGCCCGGGTGTCGGCGCCGACGATCAGGAAATTCTCATCGCCGTACTGGCCGGCCGCGTCGAGGATGTCGTGCGAATCGGGATCAAGGGCGCTGATGTGGTTGAGGCTGCGATTCTTCGAGCTGCTCCACTGCCAGGCCGAACCGGTCAACACCAGGGCGAGGATCGCCAGCATCGCCGCGGCGGCCCGGCCCGCGGCCTTGGCCCGACGGTGCGGCGTGCGCGGTTCGTCCTCGTCCGGTTCGGCGTAGCGATACGGGCCGACCGGGTCCAGGGCAATCTCCGGCGCGATGTCGGGCAGCTGGGTGGTCGCGGCGAATTCGTCCCAATCGGGGCTGTCGGCCGGGTCCAGCGACGTGCCGTGAATAAGGCCGAGGTCGGGCACCTCGGAGGGGTAGGCCGCCGCGGCGATGTCGGGCAGCCCGTCGGGCGGCTCGGCGACATCGAGCGCGGGCGCGGCCGGCGGCTCGGATCCGGGGGCGGGCCCATCGGTCTGCGTCGGCCCCTCGGGAGGCAGGGCCGCGGCGGCCCGGCGCTGGCTGCGGCCACCGGAAGGCGGAGCGCCGGCGTTGACCTTGGCGATCAGGTCGGCAACGCTCACCGAGCCGTTGCCGGCGTCGCGTCGACGCGCCGGGGTGCGCCGGTGGGAGGCAGGCACGTCCGCCGGGTCCCGCCAGCGTTCCCACGGCGCGGGTCCGGGCGGCGTTATCGTCATCAGCTGATGGTCGCCGTCGTGGCCCTCCGGCGTCCCAGGGCCAGGAGTGGCGTTATCGCCGTCACTCATGTCCTCAGGGGCCTCCGAGTCCTCGGGGTGCGTCGCTCGCACCTCGGCGCGGTGCGGGGGTCGGCATGCGTTCCGCACCAGCTTCTGCTCCGGCAGGGACGACCCCTGCCGGGAACAACAAGTTCCTTATTCTACTGAGAACCTTCTAGACACGCGATGTCGACAAAGTCTCATTTCAGCCACCCGAATGCATAATGTCCGCCCCCGCAGGCACGGCACAGTCGTCGGGGTCGGCCAGCCACCCTTCGGGCAGGGTGACCTTGGCCGGCGACCCCTGGCGTCCGCGCGGCCCGGTCGCAGCGGCCGGGAAGGGGATGGCTGCGTCCAGCTGCGCCAGCAGTTCGTCGAGCTGCGCCAGCGTGGTGACCAGCGCCAGCTCGCGCCGCAGGCCCGAGCCGGCCGGGAAGCCGTGCAGGTACCAGGCGATGTGCTTGCGGATCTCGCGCATGCCCTTGTCCTCGCCGAAATGCTGCGCCAGCAGCTGGCCGTGGCGGCGGATGATGTCGGCGACTTCGCCCAGCGTGGGCGGGGTGGGGGCCGGCCGGCCGGCGAAGGCCGCTGAGAGCTCGCCGAACAACCAGGGGCGCCCGAGGCAGCCGCGGCCGATGACCACACCGTCGCAGCCGGTGGCCGCCATCATGGCCAGCGCGTCGCCGGCTTCGAAGATGTCCCCGTTGCCCAGCACCGGTATGGAGCGCACCTGCGCCTTGAGTGCGGCGATCTGCTCCCAGTCCGCGGTGCCGGAGTACCGCTGCGCCGCGGTCCGGGCGTGCAGCGCCACCGCTGCGGCCCCTTCGTCCTCCGCGATACGCCCGGCGTCGAGGTGGGTGTGGGTGGCGTCGTCGATCCCGATCCGGAACTTGACCGTCACCGGGATGCCGGTGCCGGCCGCGCCCCGGACCGCGGCCGCGACGATCTTGCCGAACAGCCGACGCTTGTAGGGCAGCGCCGACCCGCCGCCCAGACGGGTCACCTTGGGCACCGGGCAGCCGAAATTCATGTCGATGTGGTCGGCCAGGCCCTCCTCGGCGATCATCTTCGCCGCGGCGTAGGTGGTGTCGGGGTCGACGGTGTAGAGCTGCAGCGAACGGGGGGACTCGTCGGGCGCGAACGTCGTCATGTGCAGGGTGGCGGGGTGCCGCTCGACGAGTGCCCGCGCGGTCACCATCTCGCAGACATACAGCCCGCTCACCGTTCCGGCTCGGGACCTCTCGAGCTCGCGGCACAGCGTTCGGAAGGCCACGTTGGTCACGCCGGCCATCGGGGCCAGC
>NZ_JRMK01000153.1:0-8103 GCF_000972925.1 Mycobacterium sp. UM_Kg1
CCTGCAGTATGACCGCCAGCAGCGCCAGTGAGGTGAGGAGGATCAGCAGTGCTGTGTCCATGCCGGAAAGGTAGCGCGGGCCACCGACAACTCCGGGCCGCGTGGGCTCGGCGGTTAGCGCAGGGGTGGCCCCCATCGCACCTGCTCGCGCAGCTGCGCCTTGAGCAGTTTGCCGCTGGCCGTGCGGGGCAGGGGCTCACTGACCACCGTGATGTATTGCGGCACCTTGAAGTCGGCCAGCTGGCCGCGGCAGTGGTCGAGCACCGCCGCCACGTCGATCGGGCCCTGGTCCCCGAGCAGCACCGCGCCGACCTTCTCCCCCATCACCTCGTCGGGCACCGCGAGCACGCAGGCGTCGGCCACGCCGGGGGCAGACAGCAGTACGGCCTCCACCTCGACGCTGGAGACGTTCTCCCCGCCGCGGTTGATGATGTCCTTGAGCCGGTCGATGAGGTGCACGCGGCCGGCGTCGTCCACCCGCACCACATCGCCGGTGTGCAGCCACCCGTCGACGATCGTGGCGGCGGTGGCGTCGGGCCGGTTCCAGTAGCCGCGCATCACATTCGCACCGCGCACCACCAGTTCACCGGTAACGGTTTCGCTGGAATCGTTCAAGGGGATCACGCCGATATCGCCCGAGGGGACGGCGTAGCCGACCGAGTCCGCGTGCGCCACCGCGTCGAAGTCCGGCAGCACCGTCATCAGCGATGCCGTCTCCGTCATGCCGTAGCCGTTGAACACCGTTGCCGCTGTGAACGCTCCGCGCAGCGACCGCACCAGCGCCGGCGCCGTCGGCGCACCCCCGTATCCGACCCACCGCACGCCACTGGTGTCGGCCGCCGCGAAGTCGGGGTTCCGCAACAGCAGGGCGTAGATCGCGGGTACGGTCACCATGGACGAGATCCGTTGCTCGCCAAGCGTGGTGATCAACTCCGGAAGGTTCAGCGCCGGCATGATGACCGCCGCCCCGCCGGTGTAGGCGGCGACCAGCAGTTGAGAGTTGCAACCGGTCACATGAAACAGCGGGACGGAGATCAGGGTGCGAAACTCCTCGCCCAGCGCCCGGGACTGACCCAGGACACGCACCATGTTCTCGGCGTTGGTCAAAAAAGCTTCGTGGGTGGTGGGCACGCCTTTGGGGCTGCCGGTGGTTCCGGAGGTGTAGAACAGCGCCGCGGTGTCGGCCGCCTCGAGCCCGTCGACCACGTACGGCTGTCCATCGGGCAGAGCGGCGCCGGGCGCAAGATCGACCCGGACGCCGGCGTCGGCGAGCACGAAGTCGACTTCCGGTGCGGCCGAGCGGGTGTTGACGGCCACCGGTATTCCACCGGCCATCAGCGTTCCCCAGAACGCCAGCACCCAGTCCAGTCCCGCCGGGTAGCGCAACGCGACCCGGTCACCACGGTTGAGCCCGTCGGCCCGCAGCCCGCCGGCCACCCGCGCGGCCCGCTGCCACAGCTGCCGGTAGGTCAGCCGGCCGCCCCCGAGCTCGACCACGGCCTCGCTGTGCGGCCGCTGCTCGGCCTGCTCGGCCAGCAGCGCGACCAACGAGGTGGGCAGCCGCTCGTAGTGCGCGACGCCGTTGCGGTCACGGACTACTCCGATCGGCGGAAAAGGATTGTGCCGCCGCGGTATTCCGATGACCCCGATCATGAACGGGCCGTCATCGCCGCCGCAGCCGGATGTGCACCGCCGCCCGCAGGGTCCCGCGCACCGCGTAGATCGCCGACAGGACGCACGCGATGATCAGCACGATGAACATCGGCAGCCAGTTGCCGCGGTCGTGGTTGACGTGCCACCAGACGTAAGCGAACAACACCGAGGAGACGAACAGGACCAGGTCGCGCCAGTTGCCCTGATAGGAGAACGCCGCGGCTCGCAGCGCCCGCGTCTGGTCGGACGCGGCGACCAGATCGTCGATGCGCTCGCCGATGACGCGCTTCAGCTCCGCGCGGCGCTGAGTGTCCTCAGCCGGGATCCGGTCGAGCAGGTCGAGGTCTTGCTTGATCAGGCTGCGCATATCAGGGCCCCTGAGCTGCCCGGCCGCCGCTGTCAGCAGGGCGCCGCCGAAAACCGGTGCCGCACCCAGCGCCGTACTCAGCAGTGTGGGCATCGTTGCACTGCTCCTTTCCGTGAGTTCCCGGCCACCCTACGACCTCACGCGAGAATTACCGTGCCATCGGGCGCGATCCGCCAGCCGGGATTGTGGGCGATCTCCCAGATCAGCCCGTTGGGGTCTTGGACGTGCGCATGGAAGACGCCACCGAACCGGCCGGCCTGCGGCGGCTTGAGCACCACTGCGCCCGCCTCGGCCATGGCGTCGGTCAGTGCCGTCACCGCCTCGGGACTGCCGACGTTGTGCGCCACAGTCACGCCGCCGACCCGGGCGTGATGGCCGGCGAGCATGAGGTCTTCGTTGAACTTCGCGGCCGCGAAAAAGCCCAGGACCTGTCCGGGCGCCGACTGGTAGAAGACGATCTCCCCTTCGACGTCGAGCAGCGGGTCCCAGCCCAGCGCAGCGTAGAAACGCCGGGTCGCGTGCAGGTCGGTGGCCGCAACGGTGACGAAATGCACCCGCTGTTCCATCCTGCCAGCCTAGAGCGGCCCGCGCGGGTCAGCTCTTGAACGGCACACACCGGCATACTGCGACCAACACCGGCAGGGTGCGGCTAGTCTGCTCGACAGCACGACGTGACGAGAAGGGGTCGACAGTGAAGCGCTACCTCAGCGGAGGTTTGGCCACCGCGCTGGCTGCCGCCGGGCTGACAGCCGGTTGGCTGATCGCGTCGGCGCCGCCGGCTCAGGCAGGGTGCCAGGACAACCCGCTGCTGTTCTTCTCCACCGCCCAGAAGTGCGATGGCCCGGTCCAACCCGACGGCAGCTGGCAGCGCTGCGTCATCTACTACTACGAGCCGCCGAAATCACCGCCGTCCCAGCAAGACTGCCACTCGATGGGGCCGGGCCGGGATTATCCGTTTCACTCGTTCTACGAGCCGGTAACCCACATCGACCCGTAGCGGGACTCACTGCATCAACGTGGCGGCCACCGTCGCGCCCAGTTCCCAACACGCTTCCAGCTCAGGCTTTCCCGGCTTTCCCGATACTACGACCGAGTCGGCCGCCTTCACCCATCCCAGTCCCGTCGTGATGGCGTCGACGGCACGTTCGGCACCCTCGGTTCCTTCATTGCCGTGCAGGTAAAGGCCGTACGGCCGACCGCGGGTCGAGTCCAGGATCGGGTAGTAACAGACGTCGAAGGCGTGCTTGAGCGCGCCGCTGATGTAGCCGAGGTTGGCGGGGCTGCCCAGCAGGTAGCCGTCGGCGGCCAGCATGTCGGTGGGCGACACCTCCAGCGCGGCGCGGCGCACCACCTCTACACCCTCGATCTGCGGGTCGGTGGCCCCGGCCAGCACCGCCTCGAACATGGCCTGACAGTGCGGCGACGGCGTGTGGTGCACCAGCAGGAGCGTCTTGCTCACCGCTTCTCCTGCATCGCGACCGCGGTCTTCATCGCCTCCCGGGCGCGACGGCGGTCCCCGGCGAACTCGTAGGCCCGGGCCAATCGGTACCAGCGCTGCCAATTGTCGGGGTCGGCGTCGAGTTCGGCGCGCACCGTGTGGAACAGGGCGTCGGCGGCCTCTCGTTCGAAGCGACCCGAGGGCCGCCGCGGCAAAACGCTGGGGTCCAGATCCATGCCGTCCGCGGCGATCAACCGGGACAGTCGCTGGACGGCGAATCCGTCGCGCAGGGTGGCGACCATCGCCCACAGCCCCAGCACCGGCATGATCAGCAGCGCCAGGCCCAGCGCGATCGCCGTTTTGGAATCGGAGGTGATCAGCAACACCGCGATCCGGCCCAGGAACACCAGATACATCAGCAGCGCCACGCACATGAACGCGACGAGCACCTTGACCCGAGCGGCCGGCGACACCTTCATCACGACTACTTCAGGTCGAGCAGGGGCTCGATGCCGATGGTGAGTCCGGGGAATTCAGCGATCCGGCGCACCGCCAGCAGCACCCCGGGAACGAACGAGGTCCGGTCAATGCTGTCGTGCCGGATGGTCAGGGTCTCGCCCAGGGTGCCGAACAGGACTTCCTGATGGGCGACCAGCCCGGCCAACCGGACCGAGTGCACCGGCACGCCGTCGACGTCTGCACCGCGCGCTCCGGGCAGGCCGGTGCTGGTGGCGTCGGGGTTGGGCGGCAGCCCTTTTCGGGCCTGCGCGATCAGCTGGGCCGTGCGGGTCGCGGTGCCCGACGGCGCGTCGGCCTTCTGCGGGTGGTGCAGTTCGATGACCTCCACCGACTCGAAGAATTTCGCGGCCTGGGCCGCGAAATGCATCGACAGCACCGCGCCGATGGCGAAATTCGGTGCGATCAGCACTGCGGCCCCGGGCTTGGCGGCCAGCCAGGAACGCACCTGGCCGAGCCGCTCCTCGGTGAACCCGGTGGTGCCGACTACGGCATGAATCCCGTTGTCGATCAAGAACTTCAGGTTGTCCATCACCACATCGGGATGGGTGAAGTCGATCACCACCTCGGTGCCGCCATCGGTCAACAGGCTCAGTGGATCACCGGCGTCAACCTTGGCGGACAGGGTCAGATCTTCGGCGGCTTCCACCGCCGCCACCATGGTGGCGCCGACTTTGCCCTTGGCGCCCAGCACTGCTACCCGCATGGCTGCCACCCTAGTGGTGATCGCAAGCGCGGCGAAGCCGGGCGCAGCGGATCACCACCATCGGCACTGGTGATCGCAAGCGCGGCGAAGCCGGGCGCAGCGGATCACCACCGTCAGGACACTTCCCTCCGGGGCTGCCCGGACTCGCCGGCAGCGGCCAGCCGTTCGGCCACGAAACTGACCATCAGGGCAAACGCGGCCCGGCTGTCGGGCAGAAAGGGGAACAGCGCCGGGAAGGCGTGCACTTGATGCGCCCACAGCTCGAGTCGGCTGGACCGGTTGTGCTCGAGGAGCGCGGCGTACAGCCGCTCGTTGTCGCACCGCAGAATCTCCGCCTCAGCGGCGATCAACAGCGCCGGCGGCATGGTCTCCAGCGGACCGTTGATCGGAGACAGCTCGTGACGCATGGGCGGCGACGGGCATACGTGTTCGACCAGGTCCGGCAGCGCGTCCGCTATCCCGAATGCGTCGGTGCTCATGTTCGGGTGAGTGCTGCGGGCCGTTCCGTCCAGCTCCAGCAGAGCCGATATCCCGATCACTCCGGCGGGGGCCGGCAACCCCTCCTGCTGGGCTCTCAGGGCGGTGGCAAAGGTAAGAAAACCCCCGGCAGAGTCGCCGGCGATCACTGTCTTGGCCGGGTCGGCACCTTGTCCCAGCAGCCAGCGGTAGGCACCTACGCAGTCCTCCACGGAGCCGTCCACGCTCACATCGGGGAATTGCCGGTAGTCGACGTGCACCACCGGAAGGCCAGTTCGTCGGGCCAAGGTTGCCACGACGTGCAGATGGGTGTCGAAACCGCCGGTGAAGAATCCACCGCCGTGAAAGTACAAGATGGCACCGTCGCCCAGCGGCGCCACGCAATCTGCTCGGCGAACAATCTCGACGGGCACCCCCGCAGCAAACTCACGGGTGAAGCGGATCCCGAAGAACGGCCGAAGGCGCTGCAGGCGGGCAACGTTGTTGGTACGGCGGCCCAGCTGCGCCAACATTGCCGGCATGGCCTCAGGCCCCCCACGGCGACTGATCCAGCGCACCAACCGCGGCATCACCGCCGCGAAGACGGCGTAGATGATTCTGGCCCGAAAACTCGCACGATGGACGTCAGCAACACCAGACATCCGGGCATCCTATCCGCACGGATGCGGCGAAGTTCAGGCGTCGATGACGATCCGTCCCCCGTTGGATCGCGAAACGCAGACCAGCATCTCGTCGTCGCCCTCTGCGGTGCGTCCGCGCCGGTCGACGTCGCCGGCGATCACCTTGACCTTGCAGGTGCCGCAGAATCCCTGCCGGCAGGAGCAGGCGGTTGTCGGGTCGGCGTCGAGCATCACCTCCAGCGCCGAGCGGTCGGCGGGGATCGTCAGCACCCGGCGGGACCGGGCCAGCTCCAATTCGAAGGGCGCACCATCGACCACCGGTGGCGGGCTGAACCGCTCGTAATGCAGCGGCGCGTTCGCATGGCTGTTGCGCGTGACCCGCACCGCCTCGAGCATCGCGCTGGGCCCGCAGACGTACACCGAGGTCTGCGGACCGGCCCCGGCCAGCAGCTCGTCGGTGCCGGCGACGCGTCCGTGCTCGTCGTCGGCCCATACCGTGACCCGCTCGGGGTCGACCGCCAGCACCTCGTCGAGAAACGGCATGTCGGCCCGGCTGCGGCCGGCATAGACCGCGCGCCAGTCGGTGCCGCGGCGGGCGGCCTCGCGGAGCATCGGCAGCATCGGGGTCACCCCGATCCCGCCGATGACGAAGAGCACATCGCTTTCACCGGTACCCAGGTAGAAGGCATTGCGCGGCCCCTCGAACAGCAAGGTGTCGCCCTCCGCGTAAGCCTGGTGCATCTCGACCGAGCCGCCGCCCCCGTCGTCGAGCCGGCGGACCGCGATGCGGTAATCGGTGCGGCGCCCCGGCGGGCCGCACAAGGAGTACTGCCGGCGGCGGCCGGACGGCAGCTGCACGTCGATGTGACCCCCCGGCGTCCAGTGCGGCAACAGTCCGCCGTCGGGGTCGGCCAGGGTGAGGGCAACCACGTCGCGGGTCACCATCTCCCGCTTGGTGACCACGGCCGTGATGGTCCGTGACACCGGCGCAACGTGGGCCGGCTTCCAGCGTGACAGGGATGTCGCGCCGCTGAGCAGCGTGATTCCGGCCCACAGCGCGTTGAACACCCGATCGTGCTTCCGGCGGCCGTAGAGGTCGGCGGGCCGCGACTCCCAGATCTGCGGTGCCATCTCAGGCGTGCCGTGCGTCATCGCCGGACGTGGCCGCACCGCCGGCCACGCTGAGCTGAATCCACTCATCGGTGAGCCGGGCGATCTCGCCGGGACGGTCGATCACCACCCAGTGGCCGCCGTCGATGTCGACCACCCGGTGCACCGCCGGGATGGATCCGGTGAAACGTTGCAGGGCCGGGCTGACGAACACGTCCAGGCGTGGCGCGAGTACCTGGACCGCGACATCGGTGAGGGGCAGCGGCGCCGCCGGCTTCAGGAACGGTCCCGGCATGTTCGCGCGGTACAGGTTCAGCCCGTTGACGTAGTCGTTTTCGCCGCGGGGCATGGCAGGCTGCGGGTTGCCGGAGCGACCGATGCGGTCCAGCCAACCCAGGACCCGCACGCCCAGCCCGGAGCGGAACGCCGCCTCGGGGACGCGGGGGGTCAAGAACAGCCAGATGTAGCTCGATTCGAGCAGCTGCCGGAACACGTCGGCCAGGGTGCGCAGGTTGCGCGCCGAGCGCAGGAACCGTCCGGCGTAGTCCAGGTGCGGACCCGAAATCGACGTGTAGGAGCCGACTTTGGCAGCGACGGTCGGGGCGGTGACAGCGGCCCACCCCTGGATCGAACCCCAGTCGTGGCCCAGTAAGTGGACCTGGTCGATACCGTGGCTGCCCAGGTGCTCGATCACCGCCGCGACGTCGTTGACCAGATGCGGGAAGCGGTAGGCGGACTTCTCCCCCGGCGACGACGACTCCCCCGCGCCGCGTACGTCGTAGGCGACGACGTTGTAGCGGCCCGGATACTGCTCGATGAGCTCGCATGCCACCCCGTCCCAGACGTGGTGATTGTCCGGGTAGCCGTGGATCGCCAGAATGGTCGCCCGCTGCGGGTCCAAGTCGGTGTAGGCGTGCACCGCCAGTCTGACTCCGTCAGGTGACGTCACAGTGGTCGTGGTCGGGTTGGTCATCGACTGCACTCCTCGTGGTTCGCCGCTGCGGTCAGTGTGTGGCGCGGGCGGCGGGTGATACGGCCAAGTAGTTCACGGCTTTCTCCACCCCACCGAGTTGCGCCGGGTGGAAACCCGGACGGTAGTAGGAGGCGATGGCCGGCAGGAACTCCCACGGCGAGGGCACCAGCCCGCGCCGCGCCGCGGCGAACCAGTCCCGCCAACGCGGCCTGGTCCCGGGCGGCAACAGCGGGTCGGCCTTGT
>NZ_JRMK01000154.1:0-8056 GCF_000972925.1 Mycobacterium sp. UM_Kg1
ATGTGTATAAGAGACAGGGGAACCACCGTGGACCCGGTCGACTCGTTGATCGAAATGGACGGCAAGGTCTGGCGTTTCGTCGACACCGCCGGGCTGCGCCGCAAGGTCGGCCAGGCCAGCGGGCACGAGTTCTACGCCTCGGTGCGCACCCATGGCGCCATCGACGCCGCCGAAGTGGTGATCATCCTGGTGGACGCCTCGCAGCCGTTGACCGAGCAGGACCAGCGGGTGCTGGCGATGGTGATCGAAGCGGGCCGCGCCCTGGTGCTGGCGTTCAACAAGTGGGACCTGGTCGACGAGGACCGTCGTTACCTGCTGGACAAGGAGATCGACCGCGACCTGGCCCGGGTGGCGTGGGCGCCGCGGGTCAACATCTCGGCGAAGACCGGACGTGCGGTGCAGAAGTTGGTTCCGGCGCTGGAGACCTCGCTGGAGTCCTGGGACAAGCGGATCTCCACCGGGCAGCTCAACACCTGGCTCAAAGAGGTGGTGGCGGCGACACCCCCGCCGGCCCGCGGCGGCCGTGCCCCGCGGATTCTGTTCGCGACGCAGGCGGCGTCGCGGCCTCCCACGTTCGTGCTGTTCACGTCGGGCTTTCTGGAGGCCGGCTACCGCCGGTTCCTGGAGCGGCGGCTGCGTGAGGAGTTCGGCTTCGAGGGCAGCCCGATCCGCATCAATGTGCGGGTGCGGGAAAAGCGCGGCCCCAAGCGTTCTCGCTGATCCGGCTGCTGCGCGCGGCGAGACTTCTGCGTGCGCCAGGGGTGGCCCGCGGGCTCATCCGATCTTGGTCAGCTGGAAATCCCATTGCCCCACCACGCCGCCGGCCGGGCCACGACCGCACGGCTCGAGCGTGGCGGTGGTCCACTGCCCCGCCAGGGTCAGCGCGTCGAAGCTGGCCGTCTTCGACACCGGCAGCGGCGTGTGATCCACCGGGCAGTCCATGCTGCCCTGCCCGCTGTACTCCCAGCGGCCGCCGTTGAGGTGAAATTCCGCGTTCTGCAGCCAGCGCTCCCCGTCGACGCGGGTGCACGTCGCGCCGCAGGGGGTGAACGTCCACGTCGCGGACCGCTGCGACGGCCCGTGCACGGCGGTGAAGGCGTACGGGCCCGAGGGCACCTCGGGGTCGGCCTGGGCCGCGGGGGCCGCTCCGAGGGCCACCACCAGCACCGCACCGGCGACGCCGACGGCTCGCTTTGCCCTACTGCCGATCATGGTTTCACCCCTTAGCTGCGCTCATCGTCTGCACGACCAGCGTAGGGTGCTGCAGATGCCGGTGACGCAGATGGTGTTGATCATGCTGGCCGGGGTGGGCGCCGGGGCGATCAACGCGGTGGTCGGCTCGGGCACCCTGGTCACCTTCCCGACCTTGGTGACGCTGGGCTTTGCGCCCCTGACCGCAACGATCTCCAATTCGATCGGCCTGGTGGCCGGCGGACTGTCGGGCACCCTGGCCTACCGGCGGGAGCTGCGCGGGCAGTGGGGGCGGCTGCGCTGGCAGGTCCCCGGCTCGCTGCTCGGTGCGCTGCTGGGTGCCTACCTGTTGTTGCATCTGCCCGAGAGCGTGTTCAACCGGGTGGTCCCGGTGCTGCTGGTGCTGGCGCTGGTCCTGGTGGTCGTCGGCCCGAAGATTCAGGCCATCGCCCAGCGGCGTGCCGAAGATGCCGGGCGTTCGGTCGACCAGATGAGTCGCCGCCGGACGGTGGCCCTGACGCTCGGCACGTTCGCCGTCGCCGTCTACGGCGGCTATTTCTCAGCGGCGCAAGGCATTCTGCTGATCGGTGTGATGGGGGTGCTGCTGCCGGAGTCCATGCAGCGGATGAATGCCGCCAAGGTGCTGCTGACGACGGTGGTCAACGTGGTGGCCGCCCTGGCCTACATCACCACGGCATTCGACCGGATCAGTTGGCCCGCAGTCGGATTGATCGCAATCGGATCGCTGATCGGCGGATACCTGGGCGGCCACTATGGGCGCCGGCTGTCTCCGAACGCCCTACGCGCGATGATCCTGGTGGTCGGCTTGATCGGCCTGTACCGGTTGCTGACGGTGTAGGCGGCTCAGGCCGGGCCCTGCCTGCGCCATCGGTCCCAGCGGCGGCCGCGTGGCGGCTGGGTCGAGGCCATCACCTCATCCATGGACGCCGCGTGCGGGTGCTCCGGCTGGATGGGCTGCGCAGGCGTTCCGACCGCGGGCTGGGTGCCCTCCCACCAGACCGGCTCCAGCAGCGCGGAGACCACCGGGATGGCGTGCTCCATGCTCTTGCGTCCCCACTGGCAGGCCCGGTCGATGGTGGCCGCCGACGGCGCCAGGTTCACCGGTGACAGCGTTGGGGAGAAGCGGACCAGGTGGTCGGCGTAGGGCGCGTTGCGCACCATCTGCAGCTGGATCGCCTGGGTGATCGGCACCAGCCACAGGTGCTTGGGGTCCCACTGCGGGTGGAAGCAGTCGAACGCCAGATAGCAGGCGTTGCGCGAGCCCAGCCGACCCGCGCGGACCCGTTTCCAGGCCAGCTCCAGAGGAACATTGCTGGCCGCGCCGCCGTCGACCAGGGCGCCGACGTCATTGTCGGCCAGCAGGGCGTCGAACATCGGCTCCATCGCCGGATCTTTGGGCTCGTGGTGCAGCACCCCAGGGATCGCCGAGGAGAACGACGCCGCGTCCACCACGTTGACGTCGCGGTCGGGGTTGTCGCCGCCGATGACGATCGGCGTCACCACCCGCGGGTCGATGAACGCCGCCGTCTGCCACAGGCGAGTGGCCACCTGCGGGCCCAACCCGATCGACAGGTACGGGAAGGACCGCAGCTGCAGCGCGGCAAGGCTCTGGTTGCGGTAGCGCGCGGGCAGGGCCGCGAAAGGCTGCCGGCGCACCCCGGCCACCACCGCGTCGAACGGGATGTCCAGATCCGACATCCGCATTCGCTCCCCGTCCTCGCGGCGGAACATCGCGTCGGCGAACAGGTCGAAGTTCAAAGCGAACACACCAGTCAGGCCGTAGCGGCGGCGTAGCCGCTCGGGACCCAGGATCGCGCGGAACGACACCGTCTTGGCCCACTGGATGTACTCGTCGATGGGCACCGGCAGCGTCCGGCTGACCACCGAACTCAGGATGGAGCCGAAAGATGATCCGACCAGGTAGTCCGGTACCGCCCCGGACTCCAACAGGGTCTCCATGCCGCCGATGTAGACGAACCCGGCGCCGCCCCCGCCGCCGAGCACGGTGACCAGCTTCTTGTAACCCACCTCGGCGTCGAGTTCGGCCTGGGAGAAGTCGTTGCCGTGCCGCTCGGCCACCCGGCGGCGCTGCTCGTCCTGATCGGCGGCCAGCCCGCCCAGCGTGTCGCGGGCCGCGGTCAGCGCTATCACCGGATCGCGTTCCTCGCGCAGGGGTCCGCGCATCGTGTCGGCCACCCGGGCCTGCCACTGGGCCAGCTCGGGGCCCACCGAGACGTCGCCGCGACCCCGCGCGCCGCGGGGTCCGGCCGCGCCGGGCTCGAAGTCGTCGAGCCGGGCAAAGTTGAGCAGATAGCGCAGCCGGCGCAGCTGCTCGGCGCTGAGCACGCCGGGCCGCCGCAGCGTGTGCCTGATCAGGCGGTTCTCCATCTTCTGCAGCAGCAACACCGTGTCGGCGCTGTCAGCGACCTCGACGACTTCGGCGGTGTCGGAGGGATCGCTGACGGTGTCCAACGGCTCGGGCGGGTCGGGCACGGCCGACCACGGCTGCGAGGGGGGAAGCTGCATAAGTGGTGGTTCCTGCGGGTTAGTGGCGCGGCCGAGAGGGGCAGTTTCGCTCACCGAGCCTACGTGGTCGACATGTCCGCACGCCGATTCGGGACAGCCGCGGGCGTGCGGTAGGCTTTCGACCTGCTGCCGGAGATCGTGCGGCGGCGGCGGGCTGTGGCGCAGTTTGGTAGCGCACTTGACTGGGGGTCAAGTGGTCGCAGGTTCAAATCCTGTCAGCCCGACAGAGGAAGTAGCAGGTCAAAGGCGGTTTCGGAGGACTCCGGGGCCGCCTTTCCGCATACCTTCCGGGGGTATGTACAGCAACCGGTACAGCAACCCGATATTTCATTTGCCCAGCTCCGGCTGAACTGGCGCAACCGTGACGATGGGCACATGACCCGTTATTGTCATCGTCGCCGGGGCAGGGCCGATGATGATGTCGCCCAAGAACTCCATGATGTAGGCCGTGGCATCAGTGTTTGCGTCCAGCCGAACGACCTTGATGTTGTGAGCTTCGGCGACGAGACGAGCGCCCATTTGAGCGCCTATCGGTGTCACAAGTATCCCGCCTGCGGCGTCTACATCGCTGATGATGAAGGCCAGCGTTCCCATGGTTCCTTGGTCCACGGTCGAACCGGGGTATCTCTTGCACTCGACGACGATTACGGCGCCGTCGCCTTGTCTTATCCCTTTGGCGTCGATCGCCCAATGTGTTCCGGATTTCCCAGCTAGCTTTTGCGTGCCGTCTACGGCCTGCAGCTCGAAGCCGAAGGCATCGCTGCACTTCTCCAACAGGACGCGGGACAGCTCCTCGTATGTTCGCCAGGGCTTCGCGGTATTCAAAGCTGGAGCGCCCCCATCTATTTGATCCTCAGGGCGGCGCTAAGGCCGTCGATCGCCGCCCGCGCTGCATCGTCGCTGGTGTGGCCGTATACGTCGCCAGTGATCGCGATCGAGGAGTGCCCCAGCAGGTCCGCTACCGCCTTGATATGCCCCCCGGACTCCAGCCACGCCACCGCCGCGCTATGACGCAGGGTGTGTACGCCGACGTCATCAACACCGGCCGCCTTGGCCGCCACCTCGATCACCCGCAGCAGATTCCTTGGATCGACCGGGGTGCCGAACTCGGTGGTGAACACCAGATCGGTCTCAGTCCACTGGTTGGCAGCCCGCAGACGTTCCGCTGCTTGGGTCGCTCGCTGCCTACGTAGGAGCGCCACGACGGCGGGGGAGATCGGCACGGTGCGGCGCGACCGCTCCGACTTTGGCTCCGAAAGCACCAGCCGGTTGCCGTTACGGACCAGGGTCGCAGTCACTTTCAGGGTGCCGGACTCCAAATCCACCCTTTCCCAAGACAACCCAAGTGCCTCACCCTTGCGGAGCCCGGTTGAAGCGATCAGCACCAGCGCGGGGTGATAGCGGGAGTCCTCGGCGGCCCTCAGGACGGCGGTGACGGCCGCAGGGTCGAGATGTTTGGCCTCGCGTCGCTCGAGGCCGGGCCGCTTCACCTGGGCCGCGGGATTGCGGGCCAGTAGCCCGTCGCGGACCGCCCCGTCGAGTCCGGCCCGCAGCACGGTGTACACCTGCCGGATCGTGGAATCGGACAGCGCTCGTCGCGGCTCACCACCTTCTACCGCCGCGGGCTTCATCTTCGCGCGCATCGCCAACACGAGGGCATCGATGTCCGACGCCTTGAGCCGGTCCAGGCGGATGGCGCCGAAGGGTGCGGCTTCGAGGTGGCGGCGCGAAAGGTTTGAGTACAGCTCCTGCGTCGAGGCTTTGCGGTCGGACGCTGCCAGCGTGGTGGTCCGCCAGTGCGCCATCCACGCGCCCACCGTCTGTTTGGTGTCGGTGGCGGGGGCTCCGGCTTCGAGGCGTTCGCGCACCTTCCTGAGCTTGTCGTTGACGTCGGCGCGGGTCCGGCCGTAGACGACGTGCCGTTTAGTTCGGCCGTCCTCGCCGGGGTAGGTGATGGCGCCCTCGTAGCGCACCACCTTGCCGTCTTTGATGCGCTTGTAGACGCTGCCCTCGCCATTTCCGCGTTTACCCACGGTGGCCTCCCGGGGCGTCGCTCGTGGTGATCGACTCCCACGAGGTCGACGACGTCTCCGACTTGGACATTTCTTTTGCGCGCTTCATTCCCGGCTTCGGGGCAGGCGGCAAATGGCCCGCTGCAGCGGCCAGCTCGGCGTAACGCGCAGCGGTCCGATACGACACCCCATAGGCATGTTCGATCGCCTTAATCGGTTTGCTGTCGACGTTCGACCGGTACAGCGCCGCCACGTCAATCAGAAGGGCGTCGGTGATCCTGCGCCGCAACCCGCGGCGTGAATCACGAATTTCACGCCATGCATCGCCCGCATCTGCCCAATCCGGCGCCCCCAGGGTGGAGCCGGGACGCTGGGCCGCCGCCTCCAAGACGGCATCGAGCCAGAAATTCAACCGATCCCGCGCGATACCCACATCCTGCGAAATCACATGCCGTCCAATATCTTTGGACTGCAAAGTAATTCGCGTATATCCAGGAGCGCCACCACGGAATTCGATCGTCAGGTGCACGCCCGGCTGGTTACCGCCACCAGGAAAGTGGGCATCTATTCGTTCAGGGATCAGCACGTCACCGAGTCGCACAAACGCCGCTCCCGTAGACCAAGACGCCCTTCCGATCTCGGCCCCCGCCGCGTTGACCACCGGCATACCGGCGTCAGTCATGTTGGCTAACACGGCGGGTGCCTCGTCCTGGCTCATCAGCTTTGCTGGCGGCCCGGGCTCTTTGGCGTAGTTCTCGGCGCGTAGACGCTCGAACTCCTCCAGTGGCAAGGAATCGAATCCCGGTCGGTCGGCCACCTTCGCCACCCCATCCCTGCCATCAATCCGCGGCTCTCTGGCAAGGATAACCATGCCATAAGCAGGCCATGCTGTCCATGTGCGTCGCGTGCGAGTTGAACACTGACGCCCACTGATGTACCGAACAAGGGAGGGCCAAGTGCCAGTTCAGACCAGATTGCTCGTGCCGATCATCGCGGGCCCTGAAGGCGTCAGCCACGCGCTGGGCGGCGTCGGCCGAACCAAGGTGTACGAACTCATTCGCCAAGGCGAACTCACCCTGGCGAAAATTGGCCGCCGATCATTTGTGACTTCAGAATCAATCGAGGCTTACGTTGACCGGCTGGTCGCCGCAGCATTGGCTGAACGTGACGCCTGGGCGCACTTGGGCATGTCGACTGGAGTCAATGTCGGTGTCGGTGACTGAGGCGGCCCACCGGCCGATCGCGCACTATCGGGAGTCGCCGCCCGTCGGACCGCATCCCGACATCGCCACCCTGCTTGTCGGTGCGCTGCTGTGGGCGCCGGACGACGGTGTCGAAGTGCTGGATCTGCTGCGCGACGACGATGTTGGCGACCCGGCGCTGGCCGTGATCCTTGCCGCCGTTCGGGATCTTCTCGGCGCCGGCATGCCTGTAGGGCCGCAGCTGGTGGCCGACGAGCTGCGGCGGACGGGTCGGTTCACCGGCCTGGTTCCTGGTCGGTTGAGGGGCGCCACGACATCGGGCGCCGCACGTACTGCCCGCCCCTACGGCGCCGCGGTGGCGGCGGAATCGCTGCGCCGCAAAGTCGAATCCGCAGGCATCGCACTGACGGCAGCGGCGGAGACAGCCGCGGAGAGCGATCTCCCCCCGATGGCGAAGTCGTTGTTGGACGAGATCGTGGACGCCGCGGGCCGACTCGCGCAGCTGCGCGGGGAGGCCCAATGACGTGGACCAAGCTCTCCGACGACTTCAGTGACGACTGCTGGCAGCTCTCCGACAAGGCGTTCCGTCTACACACCGAGGGCCTGATCTGGTCCAACCGCAAACTGCTCGATCTGGGCCTCGACAAAGACGACCTGCGCCGCTGGGCCAAACATCCTGACGCGGCCGACGAGCTCGTGGCTTGTGGTTGGTGGACCGACGAGGGAGATCACTACCGCATCGTCCACCACGGCGCCTATCAACGCCTTCGCGACATGGTGCTCAAGATGCAGCGGAGAAACCAGCAGAACGGGGGCCGTGGTGGGCGGCCACCGACGGTTCCCCGCGAGCGGTTTGCAACTAAGGCCGACAAGCAGATAACCGAAGTGGGTTCCCAAGTGGACACCCAAGTGGAAACCGATAGGGACGGGACGGGACGGGACGGGCCTGGACTGCAAGAGTCGGGTACAGCACGAGAGTCAAGCCCGCACGTACCCGAGCTTTGCGCGGATTGTGCCGAGAGACCACCCGCGGGCGAGGGTTGGGACCCGACGCTGTGCAGATCGTGCCTGTATGAACGCCTTCGCCTGTCTCTTATACACATC
>NZ_JRMK01000155.1:0-8012 GCF_000972925.1 Mycobacterium sp. UM_Kg1
CCCGACACGACTTCGCCGAACCGGTGTCCTACGTGGACTTCACCATCACTTTCCAGGGTGACGACGGCCAGTCGATCGAAGACGTCAACAGCGGTGTCGAAGCCATCAACGGCGGCTTGGGCATCGCGGTGACCAAGAGCTGGGGGATGATCGACAACCGCACCATCTCGGCGATCACCCCCGTCGACGAGTCCACCTCCGATGTCCGCTTCATGGTCTACATCGGCCGGACCCCGTCTCGCGACGCGGCCAAGGCCGAGGCCAGGGCAAACGAATTCGGACGCGAAGTGATCCGCCAATTCGAGCAGGACATTCACATCTGGTCGCACCAGCGGTACTCGGACCCGCCTGCTCTGGCGACCGCGGAGTATGAGGGCTTCACCGCAATCCGCCGGTGGGCCAAGCAGTTCTATCCCGACGGCATCGGCGGCAGCGCTGCTGAGGTCGCTGAAATGATTGCCCAGAAAGGTTTCACCGCATGAGCGCAGCCGCCGCACCCATCCGCGTGTTCCAGGTCGCCACCGGCAACGTCGGGACCGAGATGATTCGGCGGTTCGCCGCCCGCGATGACCTCGAACTCGTTGGAGTGCACTGCTATTCGCCGGACAAGGTCGGCAAGGATGCCGGCGAGCTGGCCGGCATCGCGCCCAACGGCGTGATCGCGACCGGCAGCGTCGAGGAGATCATCGCCGCCAAGCCCGACGTCCTGACATTTCACGGCGTGTTCCCCGACGAGGACCTCTACGTCGCGATCCTGGAGGCGGGCATCAACATCGTGACCACCGCCGACTGGATCACCGGCTGGCACCGCGACACCAACCACCCGCACCCCTCGGGCAAACCGGTGACCCAGCTGCTGGCCGAGGCCTGCGAAAAAGGCGGCGCCACCTTCTACGGGACCGGCATGAACCCGGGGCTCAACCAGATTCTCGGTGTGGTGTGCTCGGCCGACGTCGCCGAGATCGAGAACGTCACCACCATCGAATCGGTGGACGTGTCCTGCCACCATTCCAAGGACACCTGGATCGAGGTCGGCTACGGCCAGCCGGTGGACGATCCGGAGATCCCGGCCAAGCTGGAGAAGTTCACCAGGGTCTTCGCCGACAGCGTGCTGATGATGGCCGACTGCTTCGACCTGACCCTCGACGAGGTCACCTTCGACTACGAGCTCGGCGCCTGCACCCGGGATGTCGACCTGGGCTGGTACACCCTGCCCAAGGGCTCCCTGGGCGGCAACTACATCAAGTACCAGGGCATGGTGAACGGCGTGCCGCGCGTCGAAACCCACCTGGAGTGGCAGATGACGCCCTACACCGAGCCGAACTGGAACATCAAGGGCTGCTACATCACCCGGATCACCGGTGACCCGTGCGTCTACAACAAGCACATGATCTTCCCCAAGCCCGGTGTGGACCTGTCCAACCCGGACAACTTCGCCTCGATCGGCATGACCGTGACCGGGCTGCCCGCACTCAACGCGATCAAGTCCGTGGTGGCGGCACCGCCCGGCCTGCTGACCAGCGCCGACCTGCCGCTGCGCGGATTCGCCGGGCGATTCCGTCCGTGACGACGCGCGCGAGAATCCCCGGCTGACGCCGGGTCGGGGTCAGGAGCCGGCCGGCAACGGTGTGCCGGAACTGCCCGCGGGCAGCGGCGTCCCGGCGCTGGCCGGCGGCGGAGTCGCCGGGCCGGGGCGCGATGACGGCGGACGGGCCGGCGACGGTGCCTGCTGACCCGCGGCGCCGGAGGACGCCGGAGCCTGCGGGGCCGGCGGCGGCGTCTGCGGTTGCGGCGCCGGCATCACCCACCGGGCCAGGTCTGCGCCGGCGGTCTGATACACCAAGCTGGTCGGCGCGTCGCCTGTGACGTCGAAGTAGAGCTTGCCGCTGGCCCGCTGGCCCTGGGTCAAGGCGGTCGGAACGATGCCATGCGTCGTCGGCACGGTGAACAGCGACTGATAGGACTGTCCGCTCGCCGTCCGGGCGCTGAAGTTGGCGACGATGGGGAAGACGGTGCCCTGGATCGCCTCGTCAGCGGCGGTGGCCTCCCACAGCGTCCCGCGGGGCTGGTAGGGGATGGCGTCCGAGCTGGGCCGCAGGTCGCTCACCGTCCACCCGTGCACTCCGGGACCTTCGGGCACGGTGCCCTGGGTGCCGATCGGCTGGGTTGCCGGGCCCTGCACCGCGACGACGGTGTCGGGCTCGGCGCCGGCGATCCCGGTGCTCAGCGCACCCGCGACGGCCAATGCTCCCGCGGCCAGTGCGGTCGATATGGACTTCATGGGTCTCACTCCTCCAGTGCGGCGGCGTCCCGAAGATATTGGTAGTGCAGTGCTTCGACCGTATCGGGCTCGCAGACAGGGTAGCCGGACCCGGGCACGGCCCAGACGCGCAGGACGCGCGGGCCGAACCCGACCGGGTGATCGGCGGTGGTCAGCGCGCGGCGGAGGAGCCGCTCGCGCTGCCGGACGAGTCAGCGGCCCCGGCGGTGGCTTCTGAGTTTGCGGTGCCGGTGGCCTCCGTCGCCGAGCTGCCGGCGGTGTCGGTGGGCAGCGGCGTTCCCGAGCTGCCGGCAGCAGCAGAGGCCTCGGACGGGGCCGGCGTGGCGGGGGCCTGTTGCGAGGACGGGGCCGGGGTGCCGGCCGACGTCGACGCTTCGGCGGTGCCGGTGCCGTCGGCCTGCGACCCCGTGCTTCCCGTGGTCGCCTCCGCCTGCGATCCCGACGATGCGGACGTTGCGGTGCCGTCGGCCTCGGTAGCCAGCGGCGTGCCCTGGCTGCCCGCGGGCAGCGGGGTGCCCTCGCTGCCGGCGGCCGTGGCGTCGGTGGCGGTCCCGGCACCCGGGGTGCCCTGCTGAGCGGGCTTGGCACCGGTCGCCGCCGACCCGGTGGTCTGGTGCGCGCCCGTGGCCGGGTTGCCCGAGGCGTCACCGGACGGTGCGGCGGGAATCCAGACCAGCAGATCCTGGCCGGCGCCCTGGTAAACCGCGCTGGTGGGCGCGTCGCCGGTGACGTCGAAGTACACCTTGCCGCTGGTCTTCTGGCCCTGCGTCAGGTTGGCCGGGTTCACTCCCTGCGCCGTGGCCACGGTGAACAGTGCCGGGTAGGTCAGGCCGCTGGACGAACGTGCGCCGAGGTTGGCGACCACCGGCGTGACCGTGCCCTGGATCGCCACTCCGGTGGCGGTGGCCTCCCACAGGGTGCCCTGCGGCTGGTAGGGGATGGCGTCCGAGCTGGGGCGCAGGTCGCTGACCGTCCAGCCCTGGACGACGTCGCCGTTCTTCACGGTGCCCTGGCTGCCGATCGGGTGGGTCGAGGGGGCGGCGTCGCCGGCGTCCGCGGTCGCGGTCGCGGCGGTGACGGCTCCGGCTGCGGCCAACGCGCCCGCGGCTGCCATGGCAGTTGCGAAGAATCTCATGGTCGGTGGGCTCCTCGGCTCGACGGGATCTCTCGGGGATGACGCAGTGACTCCAAAGCAAAAATGCTAACGGAGTCAACGACCGCGTGGGCCCGTATCGAGGCCGATCCGCGATCAGGAATGCGAACTCCACCAGCTGTAGAACTGTTCCAGCGTCGGGGTGTTGCGCTCGGCCCGCAGCGAGCCGATCACCAGGTTGGCGTCGTTGGTCCAGACCAGTACCGCAGACCCGTTGCGCGTACCGCACAGCAGTGTTCCGGCGGTCTTGTCCGGGGTGGCGGTGCGGTGCCAGGCCCCCGGCGACTGAATCCGCCCCGGGCAGGTGACCACGTTGGTGGCCTGCACCGTGTCGTCGAAGCTCACGCGCAGCGCAACGATGTCGCGAAACAGTGTGTAGGTCGCCGTGGGCGGACCGTCGACGTCGACGTTGCGTCCGCACGTCACCTCGGCGATCGCCCCGTTCGACGGCGCGGCCGCCTTACAGGTGCCCTGCGGGTAACCCGGCGGCAGCAGCTTGAAAAGGCGGTCCTGCGCCTCCGCCTGCGACGCCGTCGTCGGGGCTAGGCCCGCTTCGGTTGCCGAGCCGGACGTGCTGCCGGCAACGCCGCCGCCGTCGGAAGCCGGCCGGTTCGTCAGCCACGTGGTCAACCCCACGACGGCCACGACCAGCGCCGCGGCGACCCACAGCACCAGCGGTCGTGTGGTCAGGCGGCCGGGCCTGCACGGCCGGCGCGGTGAACGCAACCAATCGTCGCCGGCCGCGGTTCGGGGCGGGGCTGCCGGCGCCGCAGCGGGCACCGCTTCGGGAACATCGGCGGCGGGAACATCGGCGGCCGGGGCGGGTGGCTCGGCCGCCTCCGCGAGGTCCGGGGACGAGGACGGTTCGGCCGGCGCGGCAGACGACACCGGCGCTTCGCTCACCAGCGCTTCGCTCGTCGCCGCCGCTCCCGGCTCGGGCTGATCGACCAGGGGTGGGGTGGCCTGCTGGCTGGACTCGTAGAGCTGCACCGTCTGGGGCTGATCGGGCGTGCTGAGCGCCTGATAGGCGGCGGTCGCGAGCTCGGCGGCGCCGGAATACCGCGACTGCGGCTCCTTGGCCATGCCTTTGGCTATCACCTCGTCCAAGGCTTCCGGGATCGCCGCCCCGGCCCGGCTCGGGCGCGGAATGGGCTTGCTTTGGTGCGCGTGGGCCAGTGCTGCCGGGTTGTCTGCCCGGTAGGGCGGCGTCCCGGTCAGGCACTGATAGAGCACGCACGTCAGCGCGTAGACGTCGGCGGCCGGGCCGAACTCACTGCCGGAGAACAGCTCCGGCGCCGCATACTTCCAGCCGGCGGCCTGCTCGACCGCCTCGGCGCCGGGTGCCCCCGCCAGCGCGAAATCCACCAGATAGACGAAGTCGTCGTCGGTCACCAGGATGTTGCGTGGCCGCACCCCCCGGTGCAACACCCCGGCGCTGTGCGCGGCATCCAGCGCCGAGGCCGCCTGCCACACGACGTTGACCGCTCGCGGCGGGGAGAGCACGCCGGTCCGCTTCAACAACGCGGCCAGGTCGGTACCGGCAACCAGTGGCATGTCGAGGTAGACGCGGCCGTCGAGTTCGCCGTAATCACGGACCGGGACCACATGCGGCTCCTGCACCCGCCCGGCAACCAGGGCCTCGCGCCGCAGCCATTCACGCAGCGCGGGCCCGCACAGCGCCGGCGCGAGCAGTTTGAGCGCAGCGGTGCGGCCCCGGCGGGTGTCGAACGCTTCGTAGACCTTACCGGTGCTGCCGCGGCCCAGCAGCCGTTTGAGGAGGTAAGGCCCCAATCGTGACCCGGCCCGCGAACCCGACGCGGTCTCGTCCATCACCGACTCCTCACGGAAACCCACTGCCCCGGCCACCGAACTGTGTGCCTGACGGTATCGCCGCCCATGATTTCATCACCGGCCCCGGCGGCCGTCGGCCGGTGGCGCCGGTCAGCGGCCGGTGAGGTTGCTGATCGTCAGAATCTCCAGATTGCGATAGGCCCGGCCGTTGGGCTGCACCAGATCGTGGAACCAGACCTGCGGTTCGGCGCTGTAGGGACTGTCCCAGGAGTCCCACGGCAGATAGGTCTGCGTGCGCCCCGCCACGAAGCCCCAGTTGTAGGCGCCCACGTTATGGCGCTTCATGATCGGCAGAATCCCGTCGATGGTGTTGCCACGGGTGCGGGCCAGATACTCCGTGCACATCAGCGGCCGCCCCAGGGGCGCCAGTTCGGCGATGCGGTCACTGAACGTGGCCGGCTTGTCGTAGGAGTGGAACGTGATGACGTCGGAGCTGTTGAGCTGGGTGTTGACGATCGTGCTGCCCTGGCGGGAGCCCTCCCATATTCCGCTGGTCAGCGGCTGACGGGCGTCGACCGACCGTGCCCAGCTGAACACCTGCGGCAGGAGGTCACTGATGAGGTCGAGCTTGTCCGATCGTTCGACGGCGCTGTATTCGCGGGCCATGTTGTCCGGCTCGTTCCACAGGTCCCAGGCAAGCACGCGTTCGTCGTAGCGGAACTGGCTCATCACGCCGGTGACGTAGTCATAAAGCGTGCGGTAGTAGTTGCGGTCCCCGAGCCGGTCCGCGCCGGGACTTTGCACCCAACGTGAGTTGTGGATGCCGACCCGCGGCGCCGGCTGGGGCCCGGCTTTGGGGTGCGGGTCCCAGCAGGAGTCGAACAGCACGAACATCGGCTTGATGCGATGGCGCGCGGCGACGGAGACGAACTGGCCCAGCCGGTATTGGAAGCCCCGCTGGTCGGCGGCCCACAGCTGATCGTGCAGGAACACCCGCACGGTGTTGAAGCCCGCCGAGCGGGCCCAGCCCAGCTCTGCGTCGATCCGCCGCAGATCGAACGTGCCCGGCTGAAACATCTCGAGCTGATTGACCGCAGAGGAGGTGATGTAGTTGGAGCCCACCGGCCAGCCCTGAGCCTGGTACCAGCGATTAACCCGCTCGATCGACCAGCGGCCGGGGTCCGCGCCGGCCCGCGGGAGCCGACTTAACGTGGGGCCGGCCGCCAGCAGCAGTGGCAGCCCCAATGCCGTGCGACGCTTCACGCAGTGACCATAACGTCCGCAGAAGTTAGCGGCCGTCCGGACGCACGGAAAGTCGCCGAGCAAATTGGGGGGCCGCGCCGGGGTCGACCGCGGCCCCCTACACTGCTGCGGAACTATTCAGTCCGATTCGTGGCGCCGGAGGCCGACTATGTCGCAGTACCTGCAGGACAAGGTCGTCGTCGTCACCGGTGCGGGTGGCGGGTTCGGCAAGCTGATCGCCGAGAAGTGCGCCGCCGCCGGGGCCCGCGTGGTCGGGCTGGACATCGGCGCCGAGGCCCTCGCGGAGGTCTTCGACGGCATCCGCCAGGCGGGACTGACCGGCAGCTATCAGGTCGCCGACGTCACCGACATCGAGCAGATGAAGGCCGCGGTGCAGCATGCGGTGCAGACCTTCGGCGCAGTGGACGTCATCGTCAACAACGCCGGGGTGATGCCGCTCGCCTACTTCGCCGATCACGAGAAGGCGTGGCAGCGCTGGCACCGGGCCATCGACATCAACATCAAGGGCGTGGTGAACGGCATCTCGGCCGTCTATGACCAGATGATCGCCCAGGGCCGCGGTCACGTCGTCAACATCTCGTCGATCTACGGCAACGCCGGCATCGCGGGGTCGGGGGTCTACAGCGCGACCAAGGCCGCGGTCGCCGTCCTGTCGGACTCGCTGCGCATCGAGGCCAAGGGAAAGATCAAGGTGACTACCGTCAAGCCGACCGGTGTTATGGGCACCAACCTCGGCAGCGGCGTCGTCAACGGCTCCGCGATCATGGGCATCGTCGGACCCCGCGGGGAGAGTTACAAGCAGTCTGTGCGGGCTTTTGCGCAGGGCGCCCTGGAACCTGAGCAGACCGACATCGACTCGGTGAAGTACTGGCTGATCACCCCCGAGGACCTCGCCGAGGCGGTGGTGCACGTCATCGATCAGCCGTGGGGCATCAGCATCAGCGACATCACGGTGCGGGCCAGCGGCGAGGACTATATCTACTGACGGCGGCCCGAGCCGTTGGATCGGAGGCGGCACGCGACGATGTCTACCGGCCCCGCATGGCGCTCTCCGGCCTACACCGCCGCCGAGATCGCCCACTATCACGCCGTGGGGTGGTGGTCGCCGACGACGCTGTCGGACGCGGTGCGCCGCAACGCCCGCCAGTTCCCGGCCCGCAGGGCCTATGTGGACTTCTCCGGGTCCGGGTTGACCTGGCAGGCGTTCGACACCGCGGCGGACGCGCTGGCGGCGCGGCTGGCGGGAGCCGGCGCGGGTCCCGGTGACCGGATCGCGGTGTGGCACGGCGATTCCGCCGCCATTCACGTGTTGTACGTGGCGATCGAGCGCTGCGGCGCGGTGGTGGTCGGCATCGGCGCACGGGCCGGAACCCGGGAGGTGGCCGCGATCCTGGGCGCCTCGCGGGCCCGGCTGCTGATCACCGACGCGCAGCGGCGTGCCTCGGCGGCCGGCCTCGGCACCGAAACGTTGAGCATCGACGAGCTGAACTCGGTCACCGGCGGTGCCGCCGGCCCGCAACTGGG
>NZ_JRMK01000156.1:0-7971 GCF_000972925.1 Mycobacterium sp. UM_Kg1
GATGTGTATAAGAGACAGAGCGTCGGCGACCTGATGATCGGCTGGTTGCTGACCCGTCAGGCCGCCGTGGCAGTGGCCAAGCTCGACGCCGGCGCGCAGGGGGCCGACCGGTCCTTCTACGAGGGCAAGATCGCGGTGGCGTCGTTCTTCACCAAGAACTTCCTGCCGTTGCTGACCAGCACTCGCTCGGTGATCGAGGCCATCGACAACGACATCATGGAGCTCGACGAAGCGGCGTTCTAAGCGCTGACCGCAGGCCGCGCAGGCCCCCGGGGAGACCCCCTGGGGGCCTGCTGCCGTTGGGGCACCGGCGGGTTGTCCTGATTTGTGGGATGTATGGCGTAGACGCCACCGGCCGTGCGCCGGAGACTGATCGCATGGCACGCAAGGTCGTCATCCTGGGCTACGCCGGGATTCAGGCGCTGGACGTGTTCGGACCGTCCGAAGTGTTCGCCACCGCCACGTTGGCGGCGCTCGCCCAGGGCGGCGACCACGATGGCTACGAGGTCACGGTGGTCAGCGCCGACGGCGCGCCGATCACCACCAGCAGCGGACTCACGCTGCAGCCCAGCCCCCTGCCCGCACCCGACGACTCCATCGACACCCTGCTGCTGCCCGGCGGGGTCGGTATCCATGCCGCGCAGGCAGACCCGGCCACGGTCGCCTGGATCCGCCGCGCCTCCGCCGAGGCCCGGCGGGTGGTCAGCGTGTGCACCGGTGCGTTCCTGGCCGCCCAGGCGGGCCTGCTCGACGGATGCCGGGCCACCACACATTGGGCGTTCGCCGAGGCCCTGGCCCGGCAGTTCCCAGCCGTCACCGTCGACCCCGAGCCGATCTTCCTGCGCAGTTCGAACACGGTCTGGACCGCGGCCGGAGTCACCGCCGGCATCGATCTGTCCCTGACGCTGGTCGAGGAGGACCTGGGGACCGAGGTGGCACAGACGGCGGCCCGCTGGCTGGTGCTGTATCTGCGCCGACCCGGCGGTCAGTCCCAGTTCGCGGCGCCGGGATGGCTCCCGCGGGCCCGCCGGGCGCCCATCCGCGAGGTGCAGGAACTGATCGACTCGCAACCGGGTGGGCCACACCGGCTCACCGAGCTGGCCGCCCACGCCGCGATGAGCCCCCGCCACTTCACCCGGGTCTTCACCGGCGAGGTGGGCATGACGCCGGCCGCCTACGTCGAACGGGTACGCACCGAGGCCGCGCGCCGACAACTCGAGGAGACCGACGACACCGTCGTGGCGATCGCCGGCCGCTGCGGGTTCGGCACCGCAGAGACGCTGCGGCGCACGTTCGTGCGCCGACTCGGCGTCTCACCCGATCACTACCGCAAGACCTTCGCCTGAAAGGAACAGCCATGCAGATCGCCGTCGTGCTCTACCCCGGCTTCACCGCCCTGGACTTCATCGGTCCCTACGAGGTGCTGCGCTGGCTCCCGGAGGCGCAGGTGCGCTTCGTCTGGCACACACCGGGTCCGGTTACCGCGGACTCCGGCGTCCTGGTGGTCGGCGCGACCCATTCCTTCGGCGAGACCCCCTCCCCCGACCTGATCCTGATCCCCGGCGGGATGACGACCATGGAACACGCCCGCGACGAGAAGCTGCTGGACTGGGTCCGCACCGCCCACCGCACGGCGACCTGGACGGCGTCGGTGTGTTCGGGTTCGATCGTGCTGGGCGCAGCCGGGTTGCTGACCGGCAAGCGGGCCACCTCGCACTGGATGGCCCTGCCCGCCCTGAAAGCCTTCGGCGCCACCGCGATCGGCGACGAGCGCATCGTCCACGACGGGGACATCGTGACCTGCGCGGGCGTGTCGGCCGGTATCGACCTCGGCCTGTGGCTGGCCGGCCGGATCGGCGGGGAAGGTCGCGCCAAGGCCATTCAGCTGTCCATCGAATACGACCCGCAGCCGCCGTTCGACTCCGGCCACACCTCCAAGGCCTCGGTGCCGACCAAGACGGCGGCCACCGCGCTGATGGCGCGGGAGCTGGCGAAGCCGGCCCGGCTGAAAGCCAGCGCGCTGCTGTTGTGGGATCAGGCACTCGGCGCGGTGCGCGCCCGGCGTGCCCAAACGGTCCGCCGTTGAATCCCCTCAGTTCAACGGCGGACCGGAGCAGGCGGCTCGGCGGCGGTCAACACTGGGGTGAGCGCGGCGGAACAGGCCTGTGCGGGGGTCTACCCGGCGACGCCGCAACCCAAACGTCGCGTTGCGGGGCCGATCGTCTAACCCTCGAGGATGGCCGCCACGCCCTGGCCACCGGCGGCGCAGATCGAGATCAGCGCACGCACCGGCTTGTTCTTGGCGGCACCCTTCTTGGCCGCCTTCGCCTCGGCGATCTGCTTTGCGGCCTGCGCCACGATT
The DNA here is from genome assembly GCF_000972925.1 of Mycobacterium sp. UM_Kg1. Taxonomy (NCBI): domain Bacteria; kingdom Bacillati; phylum Actinomycetota; class Actinomycetes; order Mycobacteriales; family Mycobacteriaceae; genus Mycobacterium; species Mycobacterium sp. UM_Kg1. The sequence continues at coordinate 2,363 of NZ_JRMK01000156.1, forward strand.
CGACCGCCGGTGGCCGCGAACGGGTGTCCGGCCGCCAGCGACGACCCGTTGACGTTGAGCTTCGACCGATCGATGGCCCCCAGCGCCGCATCCAGCCCGAGCCGCTGCTTGCAGTACTCCGGCGACTCCCAGGCCGCCAGATGGCACAGAACGGTGGCCGCGAAAGCCTCGTGGATCTCGTAGAAGTCGAAGTCCTGCAGGGTCAGCCCGTTGCGCGCCAGCAGCCGCGGCACCGCGTAGGTCGGGGCCATCAGCAGGCCGTCGGCGCCGTTGACGTAGTCGACCGCCGCCGTCTCGGCGTCCACGAAGTAGGCCAGCGGTGTCAGGCCGCGCGCCGCGGCCCACTCCTCGCTGGCAAACAGCGCCACCGAGGCTCCATCGGTGAGCGGAGTGGAGTTGCCCGCCGTCATGGTGGCGTCGCCGGCCTTCGTGCCGAACACCGGCTTGAGCGTGGCGAGCTTCTCCGGGCTGGATTGCGGCCGCAGGTTGTCGTCGCGGTAGAGCCCCTGGAAGGGCGTGACGAGGTCGTCGAAGAAGCCGCGATCGTAGGCGGCCGCCATGTTGCGGTGACTGGCCGCGGCGAGCTCGTCCTGGTCGATCCGCTTGATTCCCATCGCCTTGGTGGTGATGGCCTGGTGCTCGCCCATCGACAGACCGGTGCGGGCCTCCTTGTTGGCCGGAATCTCGACACCCAGCGCTGCGGGCAGCTTGCCGACCAGCTTCAACCGCTGGGCGGTGGACTTGGCCCGGCGCAGCGCGAGCAGCGTGCGGCGCAGTTCGTTTCCGATCGCCAGCGGCGCATCGGAGGTGGTGTCCACTCCCCCGGCGGCGGCGACCTCGTAGCGGCCGGCAGCGATCCCGTCGGCGGCGCAGATCGCTGCCTGCAGCCCGGTGCCGCAGGCCTGCTGCAGGTCGAACGCCGGGGTGTAGGGCGACAGCGCCGAACCCAGGACGCACTCGCGAATCAGGTTGAAGTCACGGCTGTGCTTGAGCACCGCCCCGCCGACCACCGCGTCCAGCTTCTCGCCGGACAGACCGAATCGGTCGATGAGACCGCCCAGCGCCGCGGTGAACATGTCCTGGTTGGACGCGTTGGCGTAGGCACCGTCCGAACGCGCGAAAGGAATGCGATTGCCGCCGAGAACAGCGACGCGACGACGCGTACCGGCGGGTTGAGCAGCAGATGCAGATGACACGGTCTCTCCGATGTGATGCTGGGTCCCCCCGCGTTGCCGGGGACGGTCGGACTGATACTACCCAGTATTCTTACTCTGGAGTAAGTTCGTTGTCGACACCGCGCACCAGGCACGTCCTCACACGGAAGGCAGCTCAGTGGCCCCGAAGTTCTCGTCGGACCTGTTGTCCCAGATCCTCAACTCCGCCCCCGGATCGTTCCTGTCCAAGCAGCTCGGCGTACCGCAGGCCGAGAACCTGCGCCGTTACCGGGTGGGCGAACCCCCGCTGGCCGGACCGCTGCTGATCGGCGGCGCGGGCCGGGTGGCCGAGCCGCTGCGGGCCGCGCTGGCCGACGACTACCAGCTTGTCGGCGATAACCTCGGCGGCCGGTGGGCCGACTCCTTCGGCGGGCTGGTCTTCGATGCGACCGGCATCACCGCGCCCGCCGGGCTGACCGCACTGCACGAGTTCTTCAGCCCACTGCTGCGCAACGTCGGCCGCTGCGGCCGGCTGGTGGTCGTGGGCACCACGCCGGAGGCGGCCGGCAGCGTCGACGAGCGGATTGCCCAGCGGGCGCTGGAAGGCTTCACCCGCTCACTGGGCAAGGAATTGCAGCGCGGCGCCACGGTGCAGCTGGTGTATCTGTCGCCGGACGCCAAGCCCGGCGCCACCGGTCTGGAATCGACGCTGCGCTTCATTCTCTCGGCCCGCTCGGCATACGTCGACGGCCAGGTGTTCTACGTGGGCGCCGACGACGCGACCGCCCCGGCCGACTGGGACAAGCCGCTGGAGGGCAAGGTGGCGATCATCACCGGCGCGGCCCGCGGCATCGGTGCCACCATCGCCGAGGTGTTCGCCCGTGACGGCGCCACGGTGGTGGCGATCGACGTTCCGGCCGCCGACCAGGCACTCAACGCGACCGCCGCCCGGGTGGGCGGCACCGCGCTGGCGCTGGACGTCACCGCCGACGACGCCGTGGAGCAGATCACCGCCCACCTCAAGCAGCACCACGACGGCAAGGCCGACGTACTGGTCAACAACGCCGGCATCACCCGCGACAAGTTGCTGGCCAACATGGACGACAGCCGCTGGAACGCTGTCCTGGCGGTCAACCTGCTTGCCCCGCAACGCCTTACCGAGGGGCTGGTCGCCAACGGCAGCATCGGTGCGGGCGGCCGGGTGATCGGCCTGTCATCGATGGCCGGAATCGCGGGCAACCGGGGTCAGACGAACTACGCGGCCACCAAGGCCGGGATGATCGGCCTGACCGAGGCGTTGGCACCGGCGCTGGCGGAGAAGGGCATCACGATCAACGCGGTGGCCCCGGGCTTCATCGAAACGGAGATGACGGCGGCGATCCCGCTGGCCACCCGCGAGGTCGGCCGCCGGCTGAACTCACTGTTCCAGGGCGGCCAGCCCGTCGACGTCGCCGAGTTGATCGGCTACTTCGCCAGCCCGGCCTCCAATGCGGTGACCGGCAACACCATCCGGGTCTGCGGCCAAGCCATGCTGGGGGCGTGAGCACCATGACGCAGCCGAGCGGGTTGAGAAACATGGTGCGCGCGGTCGCCGGGGCACTGCCCTTCGTCCCGCGCAGTCAGACCCTGCCGAACCGGACACTGCGGGTCGACGAGCTGACCATCGACCCCCAAAACGTAGCCGCCTACGCGGCCGTCACCGGATTACGGTTCGCCGACCAGGTCCCGCTGACTTATCCCTTCGCGCTGACGTTTCCGATGGTGATGGCGCTGGCGACCGGGTTCGACTTCCCGTTCCCGGCAATGGGCTCGGTGCACACCGAGAACCGCATCACGCGCCACCGCCCGATCGCGGTCACCGACACGGTGGGGGTGACGGTTCGGGCGGCGAACCTGCGGGAGCACCGCAAGGGTTTGTTGGTCGACATCCTCACCGACATCAACATCGGCAACGAACCGGCCTGGAATCAGGTGACCACGTTCTTGCATCAGCAGCGCACCAGCCTGTCCGATGAGCCCAAGCCCGAACCGGCCAAGCCGCCCAAACTGGGTCCGCCCAACGCGGTGCTGCGGGTCACCCCCGGACAGATTCGGCGCTACGCATCGGTGGGCGGAGACCACAACCCGATCCACACCAGCTCGATCGGCGCCAAGTTGTTCGGGTTTCCGACCGCTATCGCGCACGGGATGTTCTCGGCGGCCACGGTGCTGGCCAACATCGAAGGCGTGCTCCCCGATGCGGTCGATTACTCGGTGCGGTTCGGCAAGCCGATGCTGCTACCGGCCAGCCCAGGCCTTTACGTCGACAAGGTCGACGGTGGCTGGGATCTGGCGCTGCGCAACATCGCCAAGGGCTACCCGTATCTGACCGCGGCGGTGCGGGCGCTGTAGCCGGCGCAACCCCGGCTCAGCCGGCCGCGACGGCGTCGGCGCCGTCGCGGCCGCCGGGGGCTTCTTTGAGGCCGCGCCAGAACAGGTCGATCATCAGTTCGCCGGCTTCGTCCACGCCGGTGTCGCCGGTGCTGACGCGGCTGGCGATGGCCTCGCCGGCGCCCACCAGCGCGACCGCCATGAGTTCGAAGTCGACGCCCGGTTCGGGCTTGCGAGTGCCGGCGCGCAGCAACCGGCCGACCAGTTCGATGATGCGCTCGCGGCCCTCGCGAACGGTGTGGGCGAACGCCTGCGAACTGGTGGCCTGGGTGTACATCACGATCCACGACGCCCGGTTGGCATCGATATATTGCAGGAACGCCCGAATCGTGTTGCTCAGCATCTCTTTCGGCGGCTGCTGAAAATCGATCCCGGTACGCAGCGTCTCGACGAAACGGCGCAGTTCGCGGTCCAGGCAGGCCCCGAACAGCTCTTCTTTGGAGCCGTAATACAGGTAGAGCATCGGCTTGGAGATCTGGGCAGCCGCGGCGATCGAATCCATCGAGGTCTCGTGATAGCCGTTGATCGAGAACATCTGGACCGCGGCGTCGAGCATCTGCTGTTCGCGCACGGCCCGCGGTAACCGTTTGCTACCAGCTGCCATCGCCTCGAGGTCCTTCCACGTTCCCCCTCCGGCGCGATCTTACCGAAGAGTAACTTGGCTTCCTGCTGCCGGGATCACCCGTGGCAGTGCGTACCTGGCCGCTTGACCGCGGCCACCCGAGCCAGCGAGGCGTCGATGGCCTCCTGCTTGAGCTCACCGGCCGACACCGCCTGCTCCAACCGGTCGAGCACCTCCGGCACCTCGTCGGTGGTGACCCACAGCGCCACGTCGACACCGGCCGCAAGGCTGCGCAGCACCGCCTCTGCGACCCCATAGTGCTCGGTGATCGCCGCCATCGACGACAGATCGTCGCTGAACACCGGACCGTCGAAAGCCGGTGCGCGATAACCGGTGCCGGTGCGCAGCAGCTCGACGGCCGCCGGGCTCAGGCTGGCCGGGTCCTCGGTGAGCCCGGGGACCTCCAGGTGGCCCATCATGACCGCTACCGGGGCCTGGGTGACCAGCGTGCGGTAGGGAATCAGGTCGTTCTCCTGCAGCTGCGGCAGGTCCGGCGTGATCACCACGCCGGCGGTGTGCGAGTCGCCGGAGCCGTGGCCGTGACCGGGGAAGTGTTTGAGCACCGGCAGCAGCCCGGCGTCCCGCAATCCCTGGGCGTATGCGCCGGCGTACTCGGTGACCTTGGCCGGGTCCGCCCCGAAGGAGCGGTCACCGATCACGGTGTCGTCGTCGGTGTCGGCGTCCACGACGTCGACCACCGGCGCGAAGTCGACGGTGATGCCCAGCTCGGCCATCTTGCGGCCGCGCTGCGCGGCCAGCTCGCGGACCTGCTCGGCGCTGTTGTTCTGCGCGAGTTCCTTGGCCGACGGCGACGATCCGATCAGTGACGACAGCCGCGACACCCGCCCGCCCTCCTCGTCCACGCTGACCGCCAGCGGCAGCGGGCCGGTGGTGGCCTGGCTTTCCTTGATCTCCTTCAGAGAACCATCGGTGAGCATGGTCAACTCGGTCCAGCTGCCGATGAAGATGCCGCCGACGCGGTGATCGGTGACGACCGCGCGAGCGTCGGCCGCGTCGCGAATGCCCACCATCACAAGCTGCGCCAGCTTGTCGCGCACCGACAGGGCAGACAGCTGCTCACACACCGGGTCCGCTGCCGGGGAGGCGGCCGTCGGGGCGGCCTCAGACGACGGCGCGGGCGTCTCGTCGCGGTGCGAGCACGACGTGACAAGCGCCGGCAGCGCTACGGCGGCCAGCAACAGACCGGGCAGTTGTCGACTCAGCGTTCCAGGCATCGCACCATGCTGTCACGGCCGGAACAACCGGGCACACAAGGCCCACATGCTAGTTTGGCGGGCGGGGGCCAGCGGGGGTGATGGCCCGACGAACACGTCACGACAGTGCAGAAGGAGCCTGACCATGCCTCGGTTCGTGGTACCGGCCGCCATCAGCATCGTCGTGGG
>NZ_JRMK01000157.1:0-7904 GCF_000972925.1 Mycobacterium sp. UM_Kg1
GACGTAGGTGCCCGGCACCCACGGCCGAATCTGTTCGGGCACCGCACGCATCCAGTCCGACACCGCCACCACCGGGCCGGCGGACTCTGCCAGCGCCTGCGTCACGTAGGCGACGCCGGCCGGGCGATCCGGGTGCCGCAGCCGCTCGCGTTCGATCGCCACGCCGTCGCGGTTGAGTTCGCCCCAGCTGGTCACCGACCAGACGTCGGCGGCCACGTCCCAGTCGGCGGCCAGCATGTCGGCGGCGCGCAGCGCCTCGGGCACCGCCACCCCCGATGCCAGGATCTGCGCGGTGTTCGGCCGGGCTTCGCCGGCCGCCCGGAAGCGGTAGATGCCGCGCAGCAGGCCTTCGGGGTCAAAACCCTCGGGCTCTGAGGGCTGCACGTAGGGCTCGTTGTAGAGCGTCACGTAGAAGTAGACGTTCTCCGGGTTCTCCCCGTACATCCGCTGCAGGCCGCTTTCGATGATGTGGGCGACCTCGTAGGCGAATGCCGGATCGTAGGAGACCACCGCCGGGTTGGTGCTGGCCAGCAGCAGCGAATGGCCGTCGGCGTGCTGCAGCCCCTCACCGGTCAGCGTGGTGCGCCCCGCGGTGGCCCCCAGGACGAAACCGCGCGCCATCTGATCGGCCGCTGCCCACAGCCCGTCGCCGGTGCGCTGGAAGCCGAACATCGAATAGAAGATGTAGATCGGCACCATCGGCTCGCCGTGGGTGGCGTAGGAGGTCCCGACCGCGGTGAACGACGCCGTCGAACCGGCCTCGTTGATGCCCTCGTGCAGGATCTGGCCGATTTCGCTTTCCTTGTAGGCCAACATCAGGTCGGCGTCCACCGAGGTGTACAGCTGGCCGTTGCGGTTGTAGATCTTCAGGCTGGGGAACCACGAGTCCATCCCGAACGTGCGCGCCTCGTCGGGGATGATCGGCACCAGCCGCGGGCCTAACTGCTTGTCCCGCAACAACTCTTTGAACACCCGCACGGCCGCCATGGTGGTGGCGACCTCCTGGTTGCCCGATCCCTTCTTGACCGCGGCATAGGTCTTCGACTCCGGCAGCGGCAACGGCCGGGATTCGGTGCGGCGGTGCGGCAGGAAGCCGCCCAGCGCGCGCCGCCGCTCCACCATGTAGCGGATCTCGGGTGCCTGCTCGCCCGGGTGGTAGTACGGCGGCAGGTACGGGTCCGATTCCAGTTCGGAGTCCGGGATCGGAATCCGCATCTCGTCGCGGAAGTCCTTGAGGTCCTGGAGCCGGAATTTCTTCATCTGGTGGGTGGCATTACGGCCGGCGAAGTAGCTGCCCAGGCTGTAGCCCTTGATGGTCTTGGCCAGGATGACCGTCGGCTGGCCCTTGTGTTCGATGGCCGCGCGGTAGGCGGCGTGCACCTTGCGGTAGTCGTGCCCGCCCCGCTTGAGATGCCAGATGTCCTGATCGGACAGGTTCTCCACCAGTGCCTTGGTCCGGGGGTCGCGGCCGAAGAAGTGTTCGCGCACATAGCCGCCGTCGTTGGCCTTGTAGGTCTGATAGTCCCCGTCGGGAGTGACGTTCATCAGGTTCACCAGGGCCCCGTCCCGGTCGGCGTGCAGCAGGGCATCCCATTCGCGGCCCCACACCACCTTGATGACGTTCCAGCCCGCGCCGCGGAAGAACGACTCCAGCTCCTGAATGATCTTGCCGTTGCCGCGCACCGGGCCGTCCAGGCGCTGCAGGTTGCAGTTGACCACGAACGTCAGATTGTCCAGGCATTCCAGCGCTCCGACGTGCAGCAGCCCACGGCTTTCCGGCTCGTCCATTTCGCCGTCGCCCAAAAAGCACCACACGTGCTGGTCGGAGGTGTCGCGGATGCCGCGGTCGTGCAGGTAGTGGTTGAACCGTGCCTGGTAGATGGCGTTCATCGGGCCGAGGCCCATCGACACCGTCGGGAACTCCCAGAAGTCCGGCATCAGCCGCGGGGGCGGGTAGGACGGCAGGCCACCGCCCGGATGGCTGTGCTCCTGACGGAAACCGTCGAGGTCATGGGTGCTCAGCCGGCCTTCCAGGAAGGCGCGCGCGTAGATGCCGGGGGAGGCGTGGCCCTGGATGAAGACCTGATCGCCGCCGCCGGGGTGGTTCTTGCCGCGGAAGAAGTGGTTGAAGCCGACCTCGTAGAGCGTCGAGGACGAGGCGTAGGTCGAGATATGTCCGCCGACCCCCACCCCGGGCCGCTGGGCGCGGTGCACCATCACCGCGGCGTTCCAGCGGATCCAGCTGCGGTAGCGGCGCTCGGTCTCCTCGTCGCCGGGGAACCACGGTTCCAGTTCGGTCGGGATGGTGTTGACGTAGTCGGTGGAGGTGAGCGCAGGGATGGCCACCCGCTGCTCTCCGGCGCGTTCGAGCAACCGCAACATCAGGTAGCGGGCGCGGGCCGGCCCGGAGCGGGCCAGCAGTTCGTCGAAGGACTCCAGCCATTCGGAGGTCTCGTCGGGGTCGATGTCGGGAAGGTAGGAGGCCACCCCTTCGCGGATCACCCGGACCCGGTCGGATTCTCCTGTGTTGCTTGGCTTTTTGGCCAGATCCTGATGTTGGGTCTCAGTGGTCAACGCGTTGCTCCTTGGTTCGGAGGTCAAGATGTGCCTCCCGGCTTGTGGCCAGGACGGGCACCGACCGATCGAATTGCCGGTCCGGTCTTTTCTATCCTGCCCCACTTGGCGCGCGGGCGGCGGTGGGTGAGTGCCCGCTGGGTGGGCTGATCTCGGCATGATTGCGGCTACGCGGTAACGTTTGAAGTTGTGCTTACCCGATGGCGGACTGCCTCGCGCGCCCAGGCGCGGCGACACGCTCGGATAGGCGCGTCCGTCGCCGGTTTCGCCGCGGCGCTGGCTATGGGCGTCGTCGGCTGTACCAACATCATCGGGGGCACCCCGGAGGCGGACACCGCCGAAGCTCCGGCCTACCGCTCCTCGGTGTCGGCGTCGGTTTCGGCCTCAGAAGCCACCTCGAGCCTGCGCGAGACCCAGCGTCAGCAGTCGATGACCACCCAGGCGGTCCGCGGCGCGTGCGGCCGGTTCGCCTCCAGCAGCAGTGACGCTGTCGACGTGGTGAATAAGTACGTGGAGGCGTTCAACAACGGCGGCGACATCTCCGGGACCGCCGGGCCGGCGATAGAGGCCCTCAACCGCAGTGCCGACGAAGTCACTGCGGCGATCAACGAGAAGCTCTCGAAGGAGCTGACCGACGCCTTCACCGCATACGCTCAGGCGGCGCGGGGAGTCGCCACCGCGATTTCGTCGAAGGCACCGGTGTCGGTTTACAACGCGCGCAAGGATGAGCTCAACCGGGCCCGGGACACGGGGATGCAGCTGTGCAAAGCCTTCTGATCCCGTCGCCCGCGGGTGGCCGGGGCATTCGCCCCCGAATTTCCCACCCGATTGTGCAACGATGATTCACAATTCATGGCGCGCTGACGATGGAAGGAGGTCGCACGGTGGTCGCGGCGGATAACGCCCCGAACTTCGCCCGCAAATTGGGCATTGAGAGCGAGCAGCTGGTCCAGGAGTTCGGCTGGGATGAGGACGCCGACGACGACATCCGTGCCGACGTCGAAGAGGCCTGCGGCAGCGAACTGCTCGACGAAGACACCGACGAGGTGGTCGACGTGGTGCTGCTGTGGTGGCGCGACGGTGACGGCGATCTGGTGGACACCCTGATGGATGCCATCACGGCGCTGGCCGATGACGGCGTGATCTGGGTGCTGACACCTAAGACCGGCCGGTCAGGACATGTGCAGCCCGCGGAGATCGCCGAAGCGGCGCCCACGGCCGGCCTGATGCCCACGTCGTCGGTCAACCTGGGGGACTGGAGCGCCAGTCGCCTGGTCCAGCCCAAGTCCCGCGCAGGCAAGCGCTGATGCTGCCCGTCGGTGCGCAAGCCCCGGACTTCACCCTCAAGGATCAGAATCAGCAGAAGGTGAGCCTGAGCGGATTCCGGGGCGAGAAGAACGTCCTGTTGGTGTTCTTCCCGCTGGCGTTCACCGGCATCTGTCAGGGCGAGCTCGATGAGCTGCGCGATCACCTGCCCAGCTATGTCAACGACGACAGCGTGGCGCTGGCGATCTCGGTCGGCCCGCCGCCCACCCACAAGATCTGGGCGACCCAGAGCGGGTTCCTGTTCCCGGTGCTGTCGGATTTCTGGCCGCACGGCGCCGTCAGCCAGGCCTACGGGGTGTTCAACTCCGACACCGGCTTCCCCAACCGTGGCACGTTCGTCATCGACAAGGCCGGCATCATCCGGTTCGCCGAGATGAAGCAGCCCGGGGAGGCGCGCGACCAGCAGTTGTGGCTCGACGCGCTGGGGGCGCTCAAGGAGTAGCCCGCACCGCTCGTCGCCGGTCGGGGGGCGTTTTGGGTCTGCGGTACCGATCCGGGTAACCTGCCCGAGGCAGGGGCGCGTAGCTCAGTGGTAGAGCTCTGGTTTTACACACCAGCGGTCGGCGGTTCGATACCGTCCGCGCCCACCAACTAAAACACTGGTTCGGATCTAGGCCTATTCAGGGGCTGCGGCCGCCTTGACGGAAGCGGCGGAATCACTACCCGCACGGCGCCCGCTGAATATGCAGTCAGCGATCGATAAGCCGCTGACGTAACTGTTCGAACACACTCCGACTGCGTTGCGGCCGGCAGCGTAGAGGCCCGGCACGGTGCCGCCGTCGCGGTGCACCACTCGCCCGGTCCGCTCGTCGACGACCAGACCGCCCAGGGTCAGACCGGGGATCGGATAAAACGGTGAGGAGTCGGCGGAGATGTTGATCGAATAGAACGGACCCTTGATCAGGGGCGGGCACAGCGAGGTGTCCTTGTGCGCGGGATCGCCTGTGCCACTGGCTAGGCCGGCGTTGTATTCATCGACGGTCCGGCGCAGCCCGCGGGGATCGATCCCGTTCTTGCGTGCGATCCCCTCCAGTGACGGTGCCTTCCTGTGTCCAAGGGTGAACAGATATATCAGCTGCAGGCGTTGGAAGATCTGGGTCTGTTCCCGTACCTGATCGCGGACTTTCTGCCACGTCGCGGCGTCGTAGATGGCCCAGCCGGCACCGTCGAAATCGCGCATCAGCACGTTGCCGTGTGTCGCGCCGTAGAGGTCTTCGTTCGCGATGCGCCGACCGTCTCTGCCGACGCTGAGACCTTCGAGGAATGCGCTTGGCGGTGCGAGGAAGCGCCACGCGGTGACGTTCCCCATTTTGTTCGTCACTCCGCCCGCGTCCAGTCCGAGCGCGATGCCGCCGCCGTCGTCGCCGGGGGTGCCCAGCGGCGAGATTTTCAGGAACTCCGGTGCGTATTCGGCCATCCACGAACGGTTGTAGATGAAGCCCCCGGCCGCGAGGATCACTGCGCCGGCACGGGCCTCACCGCTGACCGCGCCTTGTGCCCAAACGGCCTCTGCCCGAGCAACGATGCCCTTGACGAGTCCGGGCATCCAGGTGGCGACCTTTCCGGTCGACTTGGTCAACAGTGCGTACTTGCGTGCGTTGGGGTGCGTTAGCGCCAGTGCCCGGTAACGGACTCCGCGAACCCGTCCGCTCTCGTCCTTGATCAGGGAATCCACTCGCGCGAGCGGGAGGAAGACGACTCCTTTGGACAGCGCGGAGCGCTTGAGCTTTTCGAACAGCACCTTTCCAGAGCTCATACCGGGGGCTACCACGCGGTGCCCGCGCGGCGCCGGCCGCGCATGCTCGAGGTAGGGGTGGGCCTTTTCGTTCCCGGAGTAATACAAGTAGTAGTCGTCGGTGGGATAGGAGGTCTTGTAGGACGACACGGTGCCGCCCTTGAACTCGAGCCTCTGCGCCTTCAGCCACTCGATCATGTGCGGGCTCTCGCGGCAGAATCGATCGAGGGTATCGCCGCTGACGGCATCGCCGACCTCGTGCTGCAGGTAGGCCCGCATGTTCTCGGCGCTGTCTTCGTACCCGCCGGCGTGTTGTTCGGCGGTTCCGCCTCCGGCATAGACGATTCCGCCGGACAGCGCCGTTGCTCCGCCGCCATACCCGCGGTCCAGAACGAGGACTCGAGCACCGTTGTCGGCGGCCTCGATGGCGGCGGCAGCGCCGGCGGCTCCAAAGCCGACCACGATGACGTCGTAGTCAGAATTTGGTGGCATATTCACTCCCGCAAGAGCATCGGTGGCAATCAAAGGACAGATTTGATCTGCTTGGCAACAAGCCGGGTAGTGCGTTTCGCTGATATACGCGACAGGATGTCGAGGACTCGTGCGTCGGTGCCGATCAGGACTCGGAACCGATCTTTCGCTATGCCGTCGACGATCCTGGCCGCGGCGGCTTCCGGAGTGACCGAGCGGACCTTCCGCCCACCGGCATCCAGCATCTCGACACCGGAGTTGCCGGTCAGATTCGTCGACACGTTGCCGGGAAAGACGGTCACCACATGAACTTTCGTGTCACATAACTCGCCGTACAGTCCCTCGCTGAACTGCTTCACCGCACCCTTGCTGGCGCTGTAGAGGGTCTGGCTGGCGAACGGCAGGAGGGCCGACAGGCTCGACATATTCGTCACGTTGGCTTCCGGCCGGGCCAGCAGGACCGGTAGGAATGTCCGGCACATGGTCACCATGCCGGTGAAGTTCACTGCCATGATTCGATCGAGATCCGTGACCGAGAGATCGGTGAACGGCGCAAACCGGTGAATCACACCCGCGATGTTGACCAGGCCGTCGATGCTGTTGTGCACCTTCAACACGTCCCCGGGCAAGGCGGCAACGGCATCTGCGTTCGTGATGTCCACCGGGTGGGTGGACACCGAGGCTCGGGTACCGGCGATGAGTTCAGCAGTACGGGCCAAGCCGGCTTGGTCCAAATCGACCGCAGCTATCCGTGCCCCGCGCCGGGCCAGCGCGAGTGCGACTTGCTGGCCCATCCCGTTGCCGGCACCGCTGACGACGAAGACCTTGTCGGATATCTGCACCAGGGCTCCTCGGGCGCTACGTGAGTCACGGGCGGCCGGTAAGGGGTCGGCGGCCTTCAGCGACGTAGTCTGCGACGCCGGACTGCTTACGCGAAGGCGGCCTCCCGGCCAGCGGTCAGTCCGGCGGCGGGCTCAGCGTCGCGACGTCCAGCCGAACCAGTTGTTTGACCCCGCCCCAGATCGTCAATGCGGTGTGCATGACCACTTCGCCGACACCCAATGAACCGACCCCGTCGTCGCCCCCGGTTCCGCCTGGCAGAACGCCGACCGGAGCATGGGGCGTGCCCCCGACCACCAGTCCGCAGTTCACGCCCACCGGCCGCACCGGCAAGCCGGCCGGTGTCCGGGCGGTGCTGTGGCTGAGCCTGCTGGTCCTGGTCGGGGCCATCGCGTTGCTCATCGTTTTCGCCGCCTGAGGACGGGCTTCACCGCCTGGTCACGGCTTCGCCGGCGGGGGTGGCCCACCGGCGGGCTCAGCGCGAGTGCGCGTGACCGGCGTGCTCGGCGTTGAAGACCGCGTCGGTGACCAGTTGGCAGACGTGTTCGTTCTCCATGCTGTAGAAGATCGTGGTGCCCTCGCGGCGGGGGCGCACCAGCCGGGCCATTCGCAGTTTCGCCAGGTGTTGCGACACCGACGGCGCGGGTTTGCCGACGTGCTCGGCGAGTTCGTTGACCGACATCTCCCGGCTGGTCAGCGCCCACAGCACCTGAACCCGGGTGGCATCAGCCAGCATCCGGAACACCTCGACGATCAGGCCCACCTGATCCTCGGGCAACCGGTCAGCCGGGCCATTATCTGCATGCATACGCAAATAGTAAGCCTTGCTGGCGGCAGGGTGGCAACCCTCGGCTCCTCCCGAACCCGGCAGGGGCGGTCGGTAATGTCCAGCGGGCAAGCTTTCAGCGCTCTAGCGGAGGTAACTCGATGTCGACGCAGTCCATGCGCCAGCCCATTC
>NZ_JRMK01000158.1:0-7878 GCF_000972925.1 Mycobacterium sp. UM_Kg1
GATGTGTATAAGAGACAGCTCGATCACGGTGTGATGGAAGATCCGCTGGTCGCCATTCTCGATGTAGTCGGCGAATCCGGCCTGTTCGCCGTCGACGGTGATCTGGTACTGCCGGTTGTCGTGGGTGACGGTCGGTTCGCTCATCGCCGCAGCCTAACTCAGCCAGGCGCCGCGCCGCATCACCCGGCAGACCCGCCAGTCCCGGTCCATTACCACCAGGTCGGCGTCGCGGCCGGGGGCCAAGACACCGGTCCGGTGCAGCCCGACGGCGCGGGCCGGGGTGGCCGAGGTCATGCGCACCGCGCCGGCCAGCGCCGCGTCGTCGGCTCCGAGCAGGCGTACCGCGGTCGCGAAAATCCGGTCCATGGTGGCGGTGCTGCCCGCGATCGTGGCGGTGCCGCGCAGCCGGGCCACGCCGTCGGCGACGTCGACGTCGAGCCCGCCCAGGCTGAAGGCGCCGTCACCGGATCCGGCGGCGGCCATGGCATCGGTGACCAGTGCGACCCGGTCCGGCCCGGCGGTCGCCATGACGTGCCGAACGACGCCCGCGTGCAGGTGCACGCCGTCGGCGATCAGCTCGACGGTGACCCGGGGGTCGGACAACAACGCCGGCACCGGTCCCGGCTGCCGATGATGCAGTGCCCGCATAGCGTTGAACAGATGCGTGCCGACGGTGGCGCCGGCGTCGACCGCCGCCTGGGTCAGTTCGTAGTCCGCATCGGTATGGCCTACCGCCACAACGATTCCCGACTCGACGAGGCGACGGGTGGTGGCCATGGCCCCGGGAAGTTCGGGGGCCAGGGTGACCATCTTGATGGCGCCGTCGCCGGCGGCCAGCAACGCCTCGACCTCGGTGTCGGTGGGCGCCCGCAGCTGCCCGCGGTCATGCGCGCCGCAGTGCAGCCGGCTCAGCCAGGGGCCTTCCAGGTGGATCCCGTCGACGACACCGCGTCGGGTCGCGGCCGCCAGACTGCGGACCTGGGCCAACAGAGTTTCCGGGCTGGCCGTCACCAGGCTGGCCAGTCCTCCGGTGGTGCCGTGGGCGGCGTGCAGCGCCGCTGCCCGGTCCGGGGCGTCGGCGTAGGAGACGCCGGCGCCGCCGTGGCAGTGCATGTCGACGAAGCCCGGCACCACCACCTGATCGCCGAATTCGAACTCCGGCCCGGCCGGCGGCCGGCCGGGCCCGCAGGCCGCGATCCGCCCGTCGAGCACCGACAGCCAACCCGGCCGGTGCACCCGGTCGCCGAGCACCACCGCGTCGGCGGCGATGACGCTCACGCCGGGGCCTGCCCCTCGGCGAGGAGGACGCCGGGCTGCTCCGGCGGCCACCGTCCGTCGTTCTCCCAGAAATTCCGGATGTCTTCGAGTTGGCGGCCTTTGGTCTCCGGGGCGCAGCGGTAGACGAAGATCAGGCTCAGCAGTGCCAGTGCGCCGAAGACCGCGAAGGTCCCGGCTCCGCCGAGGGCGTTGAGCATGGTCAAAAACACGGCGGCGACCATTGCGTTGGCCACCAGGTCGGAGGTCAGCATCGCCGAGGACCCCAGCGACCGCATTCGCGCCGGCAGGCTTTCCCCGGCGTATACCCAGACCAGCGAGCCGAATCCGAAGGTGTAGCCGACGGTGAACAGCAGCACCCCGCCGAACTTGATCGCCGCGGCGGCCGCGCCGAACGACTCGCCGGCGGCGAACACCGCGACCAGCACCAGGTTGGCGGCGACCATGGCGGCGATCCCCGACAGCAGGATCGGCCGCCGGCCCACCCGGTCGATGATCGCCAGTGACACGATCATCGCCGCCAGTGCGGCGACCTGTACCAGCGCCGGCAGGATCAGCAGCGCGAAATCGCCGTGAAATCCCATCTTCTCGAACAGTCGGGGGCTGTAGTACACGATCGCGTTGATCCCGGTGATCTGGATGAAGAACCCCAGCGTCACCACGAACAACGTCGCCCGCAGATAGGGCGGACGCAGCATCTCGCGCAGCACGCCCAGGCCGCCGGACTGTTCGGCGCGCAGGGTCCGGCTGATCTCCGCCAGCTCGCGGCGCGCGTCGGCGCCGGGCTCGATCCTGCGCAGGGTGCGTTCGGCGTCCCTGACGCGGCCCTTGAGCAGATACCAGCGGGCGGTGTCGGGAATGCGGGTCAGCAGGCAGGTCACCAGCACGGCGGGCACCGCGGCCAGGCCCAGCATCGCCCGCCAGTTGCCGGTTCCGGCGAACAGGTAGGCGCACAGGTAGCCGGCGATGATCCCGATCACGGTGGCCACCCCGTAGGCGACCAGCAGTGCGCCCCGGGCGTGGGCCGGCGCCGACTCGGCCACGAACACCGGAACCACCACCACCGACACCCCGATGGTGATGCCGAGCAGCAGCCGCGCCACGGTCAGCGTCGACACCGACGTCGATGCCGCACCCAATATCGCGAAGACCGCGTACCCGACGGCCACCACCACCATTGAGCGCTGCCGGCCGATCGCGTTGGCCAGCCATCCACCGGCCATCGCTCCGGCGATCTCGCCGAGCACCGTGGCCGTGGTGATCATCTCCTGCTGGGCTGCCGAGACTCCGAAGTCGGCCTCGATGAACAGCAGGGCGCCGGCGATGTTGGACAGGTCGTAGCCGTAGATGACCCCGACACTGGCGGCGGCCACACCCACCAGCAACGCCAGCGGCGAGGTGCGGCGCAGTTCGGCGATTCGGCCCATCTGGCTCACGGTAGGTGATGCGGTCGGCTACCGACGCTGCGGCACCGGAGGCTCGGCCAGCGTCGCGTACCAGTAGGTCAGCCCCGCCGCGGCGAACTCGACGGCACACGAGACGGTGAAGACCGGATGCGGCATGCCGACATCGGCCATCGACATCAGCCGGGACACCCCGAGCAGGGCCATGGTGGCCGCCAGCAGGCGTACGGCTCCGGCCGGGATGGCCGAGCGCCGAAACGCCTCGAGATAGCCGACCCCGAAACCGACGAGCAGCGCGCCCGCCGCGCGGCTCTCGCTGTCCACGGTCGCGTTGACGGCTTGGCTGTCCGGGATGGCGTCCAGTGAGAACGCCATCCGGCTGATCCCGATCCCGATCAAGAGCAGCCCGGCGAGCCGGCCGAAGACGCGCAGGGTCTTGATCACCAAGCCGGGCCCCTGCCGGGGCGGCGGTTCACCGCCCGGGCTCCCATGATGAGCGCGAACACGATGACGGTCCCGACGATGCCCACCCCGACGCGAACCGGGACGGTGTCGTCGGACGGGCCCAGCGCCATGGCCTGCGGGCTGGGGTCCTCGGCCGGGCTGCGCGGCGCCACCAGCGCCGGGTCCGGCTCGATCAGCGTCCCGACTCGGGTGCCGGGCGGCACGGAGAAGCCGTAGTCGAGCAGTTGGGCGGCTTGCTGCCAGGGTGGGATCGGCTGGCGGGTACCGCGCAGCAGCACCGCTACCAGGCGGCGCCCGTCGCGGGTGGCGGCGCCGACGAACGTCTGTCCGGCGTCGTCGGTGTAGCCGGTCTTGCCGCCCAGGGCGCCGGGGTAGTTGTAGAGCAGCTGGTTGTCGTTCTCGAGCTGGTATCCGGGCGTGTCCTCGTAGCCGGGGAAGTCGAAGGTGCGCGTTGCGACGATGTTGGCGAACGCCGGATTGTTCCAGGCGTAGCGGTAGAACAAGGCCATGTCGTAGGCCGAGGTGCTCATGCCCGGACCATCCAGCCCGGAGGGGGTGGCGGCGCGGGTGTCGCGGCCGCCGAGCCGGGCGGCCAAGGTGTTGATTTTGTGCAGCGCCACATCCATCCCGCCCAGCTGGACGGCCAGGGCGTGTGCGGCGTCGTTGCCGGACCCCATCAGCAGGCCGTGCAGCAACTGGTTGACGGTGAAGCGGCCGCCGGGGCCGACGCCGACCCGGGTGCCCTCGGCGTTGGCGTCTTCCTGGGTGCCGGTCACGACGGCGTCGGGGTCCAGCTCGTTGAGCGACGCCATGGCCGTCAGCACCTTGATCACACTCGCGGGCCGGTGCCGCCCATGCGGATCGCGCGCGGCGATCACCGCGCCACTGTCGAGATCGGCAACCAGCCACGCCTCCGCGGAGACGTCACCTGGCACCGGCGGGGTACCCGGCGCCACCACGATCCCGCAGCCGGCCAGGGCCTCGCCGCCGACCGGGGTGGCCGGTACCGGCAACGGCAGCGGGGGATCACCGGCCAGCGGAACCTCGGAGGCGTCCACCGCGGGCGGGGTGCTGACCCGATACGGGCAGCCGTTCGTTCCGGCGTTGAGGCCGGGAGTGGGATCCGCGGTCGCCAGGGGAGCGCCGGTGGCCAGGAAACCCACCGCCACCACGGCCGATAACGAGCGTAGGAAAGTCATCGTGTGTGCAGGCTAGGCGACGGAGGGGGTAAAACCGGGAAGCCACGCTGTGGCTGGTGGGGCGGAAGTTACAGCGGGAGGCTACAGCTGGAAATACGCCAGGCCCGGGCCGGCGATCCGGCCCAGCCAGAGCCGGCCGTCGCTTTCCACCACCCCGGTGGCCAGTCCGAAGTCCGGGTGTTCGGTGCGGAACTGGGCGAGCACCCGCCCGTCGTCGGCGTCGAACCCGACGACCCACACCACCGGGGTCGGATCGGGCAGCCAGCGGTAGGGCAGCGCCCGCCACATCAGCTGGCGCAGGATCGGGGCGCGGGGGCTCAGCCAGTCCGAGAGCGCGTTGCGATCCGAGACCATGGCAACCCAGATCCGGCCGTCGCACCCGGTGGAGATGTTGTCGGGATGGCCGGGCAACTCATCGGCCAACGGGGTGATGCAACCCCGGCGGGGGCCGGTCAGCCAGTACTTGGACAGTCGCCGCCCGGTGCTTTCGGCGAACACCACAGCCGATTCGTCGGCGGTCAGTGTCACGCCGTTGGCGAAGTGCAGCCCGGCCGCCAGCACGCTGACCGTGCCGTCGGGATCGCGCCGCAGCAGGGATCCACTTCCGCGGGCCTCGATCACCGAGCCCTTGTAATGCTCATAGCGGAACCGGCTGGTCGATTCGGGGAAATAGATTGTGCCGTCCGAGCACTCGACGGCGTTCGAGCAGAACGTCAGCGGCTTTCCGGCCACTTCGCTCACCAGGGTCTCCAGCTGCGCGGTCTGCGGGTCATAGCGCAGCAGGCCGCGGTGGCTGTCGCAGATCAGCAGCCGCCCGTCGCCGGTGAAGGCCAGTCCCAGCGGACGCCCGCCGGTGTCGGTCACCACCCGCGGCGCCGTGCCGTCCGCTGCGACAGCGATGATCCGGCCGTCTTCGACGCCGGTCCAGATGGTGCCGTCGGCGGCGGCGACGACGTCCTCGGGCGCGGTCCCGGGAATGGGGACCAGCCGCAGCTCCGGCGTCGGATCCGGCGGCGGCAGCGGGCGCGACGGCGGGGGCTGCCAGCGGACAGGGGCGATACGTGGCTTGCGCACCGCGCAATTGTGTCGCGGCGTCGCCCGGGGCGCCGCTCAACCGCTATTTTTCGAAGACCACCTCAGCGGTCCCCGAAAGGCCCGGGTGTCGCGCCAGTCCACCGGGCAACCTCAGGAAGCGTCATGATCGTCCAGGCCGGACGGCAGGCCGCGGCCGGTGACCCACGCGCGGTGCTGCTTTCCCAGTGCGGTGGTCGGCTCGGCCGCCCCGTCCATGTCATCGATGGTCGATCGCACGTCGAAGGTGGAACCCAGTGCGGCGAAGACGGCATTCATCGACAGGGTGAGGCGGGAGAAGAGCACCAGATCAGGGGGCAGCGTGACGCGGTGCGTCGGATGATCGGCGGAGAGGATGTCCACGAGTGAGCGGAGCGCCCGGTTGACGGTCTCCGGGGAATAGGTCACCGGCTGGGGTTGCAGGAGCTCGTGGACGATCGCCGTCCACCATCGGTGTGCCTCGTCGCCGGTGAGTGTGGAATCGGTGGACGAGAACCCGAGCGCCGGCATCCAATCGAGCAACGCCGGCCGGTCATCGTCCAACACCGCTCGCAGCGTCCCGGTCAGCCCCCGGCGTACCGGCTCCGGCAGCACCTTGACGCAGCCGAAGTCGACGAAGCCCACCGTGCCGTCCGGTCCGAATCGGTAGTTGCCCGGATGCGGGTCGGCGTGAAAGAGATTCGCGTGCCGGTAGGAGCCGGTCACCATGCGGCAGATCACCTCGGCCCAGGTGTTCTTCAGATCCTGATCCGCCTGCTGTGCGGTGGCCCAGTTCAATCCATCGAGGTAGGTCATGGTGAGGACGCGGTCACTGGACACCTCGGGTATCAGCTCGGGAACCCGGATGAACGGATGATCGCGATACAAGGTGGCGAACGTGGTGATGTTGGCCGCCTCGTGCCGGTAGTCGATCTCCTCGGTGATCCGCTCGGCGACCTCCCGTGCGTTCTGCCGCAGGTCGGGTGCCGGGCCGCTGGCGGCCGAGGCGAACCGGATCACCGTCGTCAACAACTCGGTGTTGGCCAAGTCGGCGCGGATCGCTTCGGCCACACCGGGGTATTGGACCTTGACCGCGACCTGGCGGCCGTCGGGCAGCACCGCACGGTGGACCTGCCCGATGGAGGCCGCCGCAACGGGCTCATCGGTGAACTCGGCGAACACCTCGTCGACTGATCGTCCCAGCTCGGTCCGGAACACCTCACGGGCCAATTCGGGCGCCATCGGCGGGGCATCGGCCTGCAGCTTGGTGAGTGCCCGCTGATACGGCGACAGCTCGCCACCGCCGACCGCGCCGGCGTCGAACAGCGAGAACATCTGCCCGACTTTCATCAGCACGCCCTTGGAGTGTCCGAGCAGCTCGGCATATCGCTCGGCGGTGCGCTCGTGGAACTTCTCGACGGCGCCGGTGTCGCCGGCCTTCTCCCGAAGTGTCGCCACCATGCGGCCTCCGGCGGCGCGTGCGGTGAAGCCGGCCAGCGGCATCGTTCGACGCATACGGCCCTGCGGTACCGGATCGCCCATCGTCACACCCGGCTGACGGCTGATAAAGTGAACACTTTGCAAGACTAAGTGGTCACTTTGGGGCGGTCAATGGCGGCAACAATGACACGGGACCGGCTGCTCACCGCGGCGATGCGGCTGTTCAGCGAGCAGGGCTACCGCGCCACCAGCGTCGCCCAGATCGAGGCGGCCGCCGGGCTTGCGCCGGGCTCCGGCGCGCTCTACCACCACTTCAAATCGAAGGAATCTCTGCTTGCCGCCGGGATCGACCGGCAACTGGACCGCCGCGAGGCCATGCGCGACGTGCGGAAGCTCTTTGCCGGACTGGGAGATCTCGACACCGAGTTGACCCTGCTGGGCAGGTACCTGTTCGCCGTCCTCGACGAGGAGACGCAGCTGCTGCAGATCGCTGCCCGCACGCCGGCTGGCCAGTCGGCTCGGGTGGCCGCGGCGTACGCCGCACTCGTCGACGGCCTCTGCGCCGAGCTGGCCGACTGGATCGCCGGGTGGGCGCCGCAGCTGGCCGCCGCTGACGCCCATCGGATCGCCGTGGTCGCGGTCAACGCGCTGTTGGGCAACCGGGCCGGGCGGATGCTCTATCGCGGTGTGGGGACGCAGCCGGGTGACGAGCAACCCGACGACGAGGAGTACCTCGCCGAATGGACGACGCTGCTGGGGGCACGCATCCGCGCCTAGGCTGGTGGCGATGACGGCATCGGTGGAGGACTTCGAGGCGTTGCGGCCGCACCTGCTGTCGGTGGCTTACCGGCTCACCGGCCTGTTCGCCGATGCCGAGGACATCGTCCAAGATGCCTGGCTGCGCTTCAGCG
This sequence comes from Mycobacterium sp. UM_Kg1, assembly GCF_000972925.1. NCBI lineage: Bacteria > Bacillati > Actinomycetota > Actinomycetes > Mycobacteriales > Mycobacteriaceae > Mycobacterium > Mycobacterium sp. UM_Kg1. The sequence continues at coordinate 7,744 of NZ_JRMK01000158.1, forward strand.
CCGCGGAACGGGACACCATCGCCGATCCGCGGGCCTGGTTGACCACGGTGGTGAGCCGACTGGGTCTGGATCGGCTGCGCTCGGCGGCGCGGCGGCGCGAATCCTATTTCGGCGAGTGGCTGCCCGAGCCGGTGG
>NZ_JRMK01000159.1:0-7839 GCF_000972925.1 Mycobacterium sp. UM_Kg1
GCCTCCGGTTGTGGACCAGCAGACTTGGCAGCGCGAACTGGATGCGTTGCGCGCCCGCGAGAAAGCGGCGACCCGCGAGCTGGACGCGATCGCCGCGCAGCGCCGCCGTCTGCCGATGGTCGCCATGGACGACTACGTGCTCGAGGGCGAAGGCGGGCCCGTCTGCCTGGCCGAGGTGTTCGAGGGCAAAGGTCAGCTGATCGTCTATCACCACATGTGGTCCCCGGGTCAGCAGTGGCAGTGCGCGGGATGCACCGGTTTCGCCTCGCAGTTCACCCGCCTCGAGTTTCTGGGCGCCTACGATGCGCGGTTCGTGATTGTCACGCAGGGGCCCATCGACGAGGCGATCGCCTACAAGCGGCGCGTCGGCAATCAGATGGCCTGGTACAGCACCGCCAACAGTTCGTTCGGCTCTGACGTCGGTGCACCGCCGGGTGGACAGTTCGCGGTGAATGTCTTTTTGCGGCAAGGCAATGCGGTGTATCGGACCTGGCATACCAACCGGCGCGGAACCGAACAGCTCGGCCACGTGTTCGCGTTGCTCGATGTGCTGCCCTACGGGCGCCAGGAAGAGTGGCAGGACTCACCCGACGGCTGGCCGCAGAGCCCCACCTACAGCCGGTGGGCGAGCTCGCCGGAACTCGCACAGCTCTATGGCGTCAGTTCGTAGTGTCCCCAACCGAAAAGGAGCAAGATGAGTACCGCCAAGATCGGCTTGAAGTCGATCAACCTCGTTTGTGTGCCCACCGTCGACCAGGACAAGGCCATCGCGTTCTACGAGTCGTTGGGCTTCGAGAAACGCACTGACATCCACATGGGCGACGGTTACCGGTGGGTCGAGGTCTACCCGCCGCAGGGGCTGGCGGGCATCGCGTTGGCTCCGCCGCCACCGGACAGTGGTTCCGTTGAGCCGGCCGACACCGGGATCACGCTGAACACCGACGACATCGATGCCGCACACGCCGGGATGCGGGAACTCGGAGTCGATGTCGACGCTGAGATCATGCGTCAGGGGGACCCCGTTCCGCCGATGTTCTTCTTCCGCGATCCGAGCGGACACTCGTTGTTGATGGTTGAGGCCTGATCAACGCGTTGCCCGCAGGACGATCGCGCGACGCCGGCCCTCGGGCCGGCGTCGCGCGATCGGGGGCTCAGGCGATGAAGGTGTTGGCCGCCCGCAGCTGCTCGACCGCGTCGTCGACGATCGAGGCGATCAGCTCCGCGCAGGACGGCAGGCTCTCCAGGATGCCGGCGACCTGGCCGGAGGCGAGCACGCCGGCTTCGGTGTTGCCCTCCACCAGGCCCGCTTTGAGCAGCATCGGGGTGTTGGCGGCCATCAGCACCTGCGACCAGGTCAGCTCTTTGCCGTGTCGCATGGCCAGCCCGTCTTTGACCATGGTGGGCCAGCTCATCTGCGACATTTTCTTGAACTTGGCGGCGTTGCGGATCGCGGCACTGAAACCGCGTACCCGAGAGCCGCTTTCGAGCTTGTCCACCAGCTCGGTGCGCAGCACTCGGTGCGGCATCCCGTCGACTCGGGTGGAGACCACGGTGCCGCTCAGGTCTGCGGCCAGGTAGCGCTGCTTGACCGCGTCCGGAACGGTGGAGTCGCTGGTCAGCAGGAATCGGGTGCCCATCGCGACGCCGGTGGCGCCGTAGGACAGCGCGGCGGCCAGGCCGCGGCCGTCGAAGAAGCCACCGGCGGCGATCACCTGCACTCCGGTACCGGCGACGGCGTCGAGCACCGAGGGCAGCAGCAGTGTGGTCGCCACCGGACCGGTGTGTCCACCTCCCTCGCCGCCCTGCACGATCACCGCATCGGCGCCCCAGGACGCCACCTTCTTGGCGTGCTTGGCCGCGCCCACCGACGGGATCACCACGGCGCCCGCCTCTTTGAGCTTGGCGATCAGCTCGGCCTTGGGGGCCAGCGCGAACGATGCCACCTTGACGCCTTCGCGGATCATCAGGTCCACCCGGTCGCCGGCGTCGGAGGCATCGGCGCGGATGTTCACCCCGAACGGCTTGTCCGTGGCTGCTTTGACCTTTGCGATCGCGGTGGCCAGCTCGTCGAGCGTCATGGTCGCCGAGGCGAGGATGCCCAGACCGCCGGCGTTGGCGGTTGCCGACACCAGCCGGGCGCCGGCCACCCAGCCCATACCGGTCTGCACGACCGGATGTTCGATGCCGACCAGTTCGGTCAGGGGAGTCTTGAGGCGGCTCATGCCCGCACTTCTTTGTCCCGCAGCGACTTCGGGTCGATCACCTCGCGGATCAGCTGCAGCTCCTCCGGGGACGGCAGCCGGGTGGCGGGGGCGTCGGCCAAACCGTGTACCTCGAACGCCGTGTTGTCGGCGACCTCGTCGGCGGTGACCCCGGGATGCAGTGAGACCGCGCGCATCTGGTGGTCGGGACCGCCGAAGTCGAACACCCCGAGGTTGGACACCACGCCGCCCAGGTTGAAGAAGCGGAACGCCGGGTTGTCCGGGTCCACCTTGTCGTAGCCGATGCCCGAGACGATGTCGACGGCCTCGCAGAACACCCGCGACGAGTGCGCACCCACCCAGTAGCTGGTGGTGTGGTTGATCGTGTTGCCCGGTGCGCCGCGCACCCCGAACATCTGCCGCGTCGGGTGCTGCAGCGGGCCGAACGCCGACAGATTCTGGTTGCCGTACCGGTCGATCTGGTTGGCGCCCATGATCACGTGGCGCCGGCCCCACGAGAGGGTTTCGAAGACCCGGTTGAACGGCATCCAGCCTTCCAGCGCACCGACTTTGCCGATCGCCGGGGTGTCGGCCAGGATGCGGGCCTCGCCGTCGGTGAGCACCAGGTCGGGGGAGAAGGTGAGGCGGGCGAGCCGAGCGCCGACCGTGGGAACGGTGGCCATGGGTGAGGCCATGATCTCGCCGGCGTCGCGGAACAGCTCGGCGCAGGCCACGGCGCAGATCTCCGCGCGAGTGGGTGAGTCGGTCATGCTTGGGCCTCCGCTCCGAATTTCTTCACCGCAGCCTGGTAGTCGTCCTCGCTGCCGGACAGGTAGGTGGCCTTGAACTCCGCCCAGGTCTCATCGGACTTGGCGGCCTCGGCGTAGTGTCGCTGGAACTTCTCGTCCCGGCCGTAATCCGCTGCGCCGAGGGTGAAGTGGGCGCCGCCGGGGGCTTCCACAACTTTGTCCACCATCATCCGGTTGATCAGCTGGGTCTGGGGTGACGTGCTGGCGATCAGTTCCTCGGTGGGCACGATCTTCTCGACCGACAGGAAGCGGCGCTGCGCCGACATCAGGAACAGGTCGTCGAAGTACGGATCGATCCCGGTGTAGGCGGCGTTGCCGCGCTCGTCGCCGATGTTCATGTGCACGAAAGCGGCGTCGAGGTTCAGCGCCGGCATTGCGATCAGCGTCTCGTGACCACCCCCGTCTGCAGCCGAGACGGGGTAGGGGGAGGTGACGGTCTTGAGCTCGCCCTCCCAGAAGTCGACCACGGAGCTGCCCAGGCCGGCGCGGATCGGCAGGAAGGGCAGTCGCTGGGCGGCGGCCTGCAGCCCACAGCGCAGCATGCCCTCGTCCATCTCCCGGGCCTCGATCGCGCCGGTGGTGCGGGCGCGGGAGAACCACGGGTCGTAGAACGGCGGCGAGTCCAGCGAGACAAAGCCGTAGTAGACCCGGCGGACCTTGCCCGCCGAGCACAGCAGCCCCAGATCCGGGCCGCCGTAGCTCACCACGGTCAGGTCCTTGACGTCCGTGCGCAAGATGGCGCGGACGAACGCCATCGGCTTGCGGCGCGAGCCCCAGCCGCCGATACCGATCGTCATGCCGTCGCGCAGCTCGGCGACGGCGTCGTCGAGGGTGGTGACCTTATTCGTGCTCATCGGGTGACGCTCCTCCTCATCGCTGGGCTCTGCATCGTCGCGCCACGCATCACTTCTTCCCCTTCTCGGTGCCGGCGAACTCGTCGCGGTGCTCGTCGGCGACACCGGAGAGGTTGAGCTCAAAGGTGAAGCCCTGCTCCATGCGGTAGCTGGAGTTGACCTTCTGCACGTCGATGAGGTTGAGGGCCTCCTTGGCGGCCCGGATCACCCGGGTGTCCTTGGCGGCGATGTCGCGGGCCACCCGCAGCGCAGCCTCGTCGAGCTCGGCGCGCGGAACCACCTCATGCACCGAGCCGTACCGGTGCAAGGTGGCCGCGTCCACTGTTGCCGCGGTGTAGAACAGTCGGCGCATCATGTGCTGCGGTACCAGCCGGGACAGGTGGGTGGCCGCGCCCAGTGCGCCGCGCTCCACCTCGGGCAGTCCGAACTTGGCGTCGTCGGAGGCCACGATCACGTCGGCGTTGCCGACCAGGCCGATGCCGCCGCCGACGCAGAAGCCGTTGACCGCGGCGATCACCGGCACGGCGCATTCGTAGACGGCCTTGAACGCCGCGAAGCAACCCCGGTTCGCGTCGATCAGGGCGGTGAAGCCCTCGGTGTTCTGCATTTCTTTGATGTCGACGCCGGCGTTGAATCCGCGGCCCTCGGCCCGCAGGATGACCGCGTGGGTGGACATGTCCTTGCCCGCCGCGGTGATGACGTCGCCCAGCTCGAACCAGGCGCGCGACGGCAGTGCGTTGACCGGCGGGTAGTCGACGGTGACCGCGACGATCCCCGGCTCGACGGTGGTGGATGTGATCGGCATGGGCGGATTTCCCTGTCGTATTGGGGTCTTGGATACCTAAGCAAGCACTTGCTTGGTACGCTAGCACAATGTCTGATCCAAGTCCCTCGTCCATCTCGCTCGGTCTGACCGGGAAGGTCGTCCTGGTGACCGGCGGGGTGCGCGGCGTCGGCGCGGGTATCAGCGCCGTCTTCGCCGGCCAGGGTGCGACCGTGGTGACCTGCGCGCGGCGCCCGGTGGACGGCCTGCCCTATGAGTTCCATTCGTGCGACGTGCGTGACGACGACGCGGTCAAGGCGCTGATCGAGACGGTCGCCGGCCGACACGGTCGAATCGACGTGGTGGTCAACAATGCCGGCGGGTCGCCGCACGCGCCGGCCGCCCAGGCGTCGGCGAACTTCAGCCGCAAGATCATCGAGCTCAACCTGTTGGGGCCGCTGCAGGTCGCCCAGCACGCCAATGCCGTCATGCAGACCCAGGCGGCAGGCGGCTCCATCATCAACATCACCAGCGTCAGCGGGCACCGCCCGTCTCCCGGCTCGGCGGCCTACAGTGCCGCCAAGGCCGGACTGGACAACCTGACCGCCACTCTGGCTGTCGAGTGGGCCCCCAAGGTGCGGGTCAACTCGGTGGTGGTCGGCATGGTCGAGACCGAGCAGTCCGACCTGTTCTACGGCGACGCGGAGTCGATCGCCGCAATCTCGGCCACCGTGCCGCTGGGCAGGCTCGCCAAGCCCGCCGATGTCGGCTGGGCGGCTGCCTTCTTGTCGTCCGACGCCGCTTCCTACATCAGCGGCGCCACGCTGGAAACCCACGGCGGCGGGGAGCCGCCGGTCTACCTGGACGTTACGAGCGCCAACAAATAAAGGAGAGAACGCAGATGGGACTTCTCGACGGCCGCGTGGTCATCGTCACCGGAGCGGGCGGGGGGATCGGCCGGGCGCATGCGCTCGCCTTTGCCGCCGAGGGCGCCCGGGTGGTGGTCAACGACATCGGGGTGGGCCTGGACGGCTCGCCGGCCGGCGGGGGTAGCGCTGCCCAGGGCGTGGTCGACGAGATCGTCGCAGCCGGCGGGGAGGCCGTCGCCAACGGTTCGAACGTGGCCGACTGGGAGCAGTCCGCGGCGCTTATCCAAACCGCGGTGGACCACTTCGGTGGGCTCGACGTCCTGGTCAACAACGCCGGCATTGTGCGGGACCGGATGTTCGCCAACACCAGCGAGGAGGAGTTCGACGCCGTCGTCGCAGTGCACCTCAAGGGCCACTTCGCCACCATGCGGCACGCCGCGGCCTACTGGCGGGCGCGCTCCAAGGCCGGCGAAACGGTGGACGCCCGCATCATCAACACCAGTTCCGGCGCCGGCCTGCAGGGCAGCGTCGGCCAGGCCAACTACTCGGCCGCCAAGGCCGGTATCGCCGCGATGACCCTGGTCGCCGCGGCCGAGATGGGCCGCTACGGCGTCACGGTCAATGCGATCGCCCCGTCGGCACGCACCCGTATGACCGAGACCGTCTTCGCCGACATGATGGCGACCCAGGGCCAGGACTTCGACGCGATGGCGCCGGAGAACGTGAGCCCGCTGGTGGTGTGGCTGGGCAGTGTCGAGTCACGGGATGTGACCGGGAAGGGGTTCGAGGTCGAAGGCGGCAAGATCCGGGTGGCCGAGGGCTGGGCGCACGGCCCGCAAGCAGACAAGGGCGCTCGCTGGGATCCGGCCGAGTTGGGGCCGGTCGTCACCGACCTGCTGGCTCAGTCGCGGCCTCCGGTACCGGTGTACGGAGCCTGACGGCTTCGTCCGGTCCGACGACGGTGGCAGTCGCCGCCATCCCGCATAAGTAAGTCCTTGCTGATCGTGGGGGCGCTCGCCACGTACGTCGGGCCCCGGAGCCGGGTCGTCCGGTTCGGCGCCGCCGGCCGGCAAAGTGGCCGGTGCCTACCTTCGGTCACGGATCGAGGAGGGTGGGCCCGATCCGCCCACAGGCGTCCTGACCAGCTTTCGATCATCGACCAGCGGGTTTATACGGTGGCGTCAATAATGTGATAAACACGTTGCCGGACAACGGACTATTGGCGGTCGCGCCGCCTCGACAGTCGCGGTAATCTTTCAGCTGCTCTTAAAAGTTTCCCAGGTTCGTTGGCGCTCGCATTGGAGGTCTCGTGTGGTTGGTTGAGGTGCCGGGCAAGTCGCGCGCGGCATCACGGCCACGACATCCGCATCCCGGGGAGGGCATGCCCACCTTCGCCTGGCCGACCTTCTGGCTCGCGGTCGGCGCTGTGACCGTCTTCGCCGGGGTCGCCGTCGGGGCGGCCCGCGGAACTCTGCCGCCCTGGGTCGTGATCCCCCTGAGCACCGCGGTCACCTACGTGATGTTCTCGGTGGCGCACGAAGCACTGCACCGCTCCTTCTGCGCGGTGCGCTGGGTCAACACCGTGGTCGGCCGCCTGGCCTGGCTGTTCGTGTCACCGTCGTTCTCGCTGCCCTCCTTCGGCTACGTCCACGGCGAGCATCACCGCCACACCAACGATCCCGAGCGCGATCCCGATGTGTTCGCCACCCACGCACCGACCTGGCAGTTGCCCTTCCGCTGGGCGCTGATCGATGTCTTCTACGCGGCGTGGTACACCCGCAAGCTGCGGCAGCGCATACGCCATTCCTGGCGGCGACCGGTTGCCGAAGTCGCCGAGACGTCGGTGGTGTTGCTCCTGACGGTCGCACTGATCGTGGGCGCGATGCTGACCGATCACCTCTGGCTGCTTGCCGAGGTCGTGCTGATTCCGCAACGGCTCGGCCTGTTCATCATCGGCTGGGCCTTCGATTGGCTGCCGCACCACGGGATCGACATCACGCAGCGCCAGGATCGGTATCGCGCCAGCCGGCTGCGGGTCGGGATGGAATGGCTGCTGGCTCCGCTGATGCTGTCGCAGAACTATCACCTGATCCATCACCTACACCCCTGGCTGCCGTTCTACCGGTACCTGGCGGCCTGGCGCCGCAACGAGGAGCTCTACCTCGAACACGGTGCCGCCGTCACCACCCTTCTGGGTCGGGAGTTGAACCCCGAGGAAACCCGGCACTGGAAACGGTGGCAATTCGTCGAGCCCGAGCTGGAGCCCGAGCCCGAGCTGGAGCCCGAACCCGAGCCCCGGGTCGCCTGAGACGCCGCGCGGCCGGCTGCCTGTCTCTTATACAC
>NZ_JRMK01000160.1:0-7825 GCF_000972925.1 Mycobacterium sp. UM_Kg1
GTATAAGAGACAGATCACGGTGCGGGCGGGCACGGTGCCGTCATCGATCTGGGATTGGGGCACGCCCACCGCGGCGATCTCGGGCCGGGTGAACACCGCGGCCGCCACCGTGCGCAGCCGGATCGGCGCCACCGCTTCGCCCAGCGCGTGATACATCGCGATCCGGCCCTGCATGGCGGCCACCGAGGCCAGCGGCAGCAGCCCGGTGCAGTCGCCGGCCGCGTAGATCCCGGGCACCGATGTCCGCGACACCCGGTCCACCTGCAGGTAATCGCCGGCAGCCAGGGTGATGCCCCCCCGCTCCAAGCCCAGCCCGCCGGTGTTGGGCACCGAGCCGACCGTCATCAGCGCGTGGCTGCCGGCCACCGTGCGCCCGTCGGTCATGGTGACCAGCACCCCGTCTCCGTCCCGGGTCACCGAGGCGGCGCGGGCATTCTTGACCAGGGTGACGCCGCGTTCGGCGAACACCCGCTCCAGCACCCGGGCGGCATCCGGATCCTCGTGCGGCAGCACGCGGTCGCGGCTGGCCACCACGGTGACCTTGACGCCGAGTTCGGTGTAGGCGTTGGCGAACTCCGCGCCGGTGACCCCGGAACCCACCACCACCAGGTGCTCGGGCAGCGTGTGCAGATCGTAGAGCTGCCGCCAGGTCAGGATCCGTTCGCCGTCCGGCTCCGCGCCGGGCACGATCCGGGGGCTGGCGCCGGTGGCGATCAGCACGACGTCGGCCTCCAGCACCCGGCTCGCCGAGCCGTGGTGCTCGGTCACCCGGATGCGATGCCGCGCCCGGCCCGGCTCGGCGTCGATCAACTCCCCGCGGCCGGCGATGACCTCCACACCGGAGTTGAGCAGTTGGGTGCGGATGTCGGCCGACTGTGCCGCGGCCAGCGACTTCACCCGCTCGTGAATCTGGTTCAGCTCGATCTCGGCGTCGGTGAAATGGATGTCGAAACCCAGGTGCGGAGCCCGCCGGAGCTCGGTGCGCACCCCGGACGAGGCGATGAACGTCTTGGACGGCACACAGTCCCACAACACGCACGCCCCGCCGAGGCCGTCGGAGTCGACCACGGTCACCGATACCGCTTCGGGGCCCTTGGCCGCCGCGACCAGCGCCGCTTCGTAACCCGCCGGCCCGCCGCCGATGATCACGATGCGTGTCGAGGGAGTAGTCACAGCGACTAACCTATCTGGAGCGCGGCGTTTAAGATTTCTGCCGTGCCGCTCTACGCCGCCTACGGGTCGAACATGCATCCCGAGCAGATGCTGCAACGAGCCCCGCACTCCCCGATGACCGGCACCGGCTGGTTGCGCGGCTGGCGGTTGACGTTCGCCGGCGAGGACATCGGCTGGGAGGGCGCCCTGGCGACCGTGGTCGAGGACCCGGACTCGAGTGTGTTCGTCGTGCTCTACGACGTGACTCCCGAAGACGAGAAGAACATGGACAGCTGGGAAGGCTCGGAGTTCGGCATCCACAAGAAGATCCGGCTCCGGGTGGACCGGGTGGACGGGATCACCGCTGACCCGGCCGAGGGCGAACCCGCTCCGGTGCTGGCCTGGCTGTACGTGGTGGACGCCTGGGAGCGCGGGCTGCCGTCCGCCCGTTACCTGGGCGTGGTGGCCGAGGCGGCCCAGATCGCCGGCGCCCCAGAGGAATACGTGCGCGACCTGCTGACCCGTCCGGCCCGCAATATCGGCCCCGGTTCGTAATCGCCGACCGGGCCGTCACGCAGCTACTGCAAACCGGCCTGGTCGACCACGCCGGCCATCACCCGCACCCCCACCGCCAGGGCCCGCTCGTCGAGATCGAACGTCGGCTGGTGCAGATCCAGTTGCGGTCCGCTGCCCGACCACACCCCGAGGCGGCCCATGGCGCCGGGCACCTGCTCCAGATACCAGGAGAAGTCTTCCCCGCCGCCGGACTGCTGGGTTTCGGCCAGCACATCGGGCCCGACCGCCTCGATCGCGTGGGTCAGCATCCGCGTCGACACCGCTTCGTTGACCACCGGCGGCACGCCACGGTGGTAGATCAGCGTGTGCTCGATGTTCAGCGGCTCCAGCAGGGAGGCCACCGCCTCCTCCACGATGCCCTCCATGGCCACCCAGGTTTCCCGACTCGCGGTGCGCACCGTACCGGCCAGGCGACCCGATTGCGGTATCGCATTGGCCGCGGCGCCGGAATTGACCGCGCCCCACACCATCACGGTGCTGTTGCGCGGGTCGATGCGCCGCGACAGCACCCCGGGCAGTCCGGTGATCAGCGTGCCCAGCCCGTAGACCAGGTCGGCGGTCAGGTGCGGCCTCGAGGTGTGACCACCCGGACCGCTCACGGTGATCTCGACGGTGTCGGCGGCCGAGGTGATCGGCCCGGGAAGCGTCGCCACCCGGCCGACCTTGAGCCGAGGGTCGCAGTGCAGCGCGAAGATCCGGCTGACGCCGCTCAGCACGCCTGCAGCGATGGCGTCGATCGCCCCGCCCGGCATCAGCTCTTCGGCGGCCTGGAACACCAGCCGCACCCCCACCGGCAACTCGGCGGCCGAGGCCAGCGCCAGGCCCGCACCCAGCAGCATGGCGGTGTGGGCGTCGTGACCGCAGGCATGCGCCACTCCGGGCACCAGCGAGGCGTATGGCGCCCCGGTCTGCTCGGTCATCGGTAAGGCGTCGATGTCGGCCCGCAGCGCCAGCCGAGGCCCGTCCTCGGGACCGAAGTCACACGTCAGGCCGGTTCCGCTGGGGAGCACCTTGGGGTTGAGGCCGGCTCCGGCCAGCAGTTCGCCGATGAACTGGGTGGTCGCGAACTCCTGCCGGCTCAGCTCCGGGTGGCGGTGCAGGTGCCGGCGCCACGCCACCACGTCGTCGGCGTGGGCGGCCAGCCACGCCTCGACGGCGTGCGAGACGGAAGCTGGAGGCATTCAGGCAGTATCCCACCGCCGCGCGCTACTAAACTGAGCGCCCGTGACGGTACCGCTGGCAACTCAGGCGGCAGCGGTGGTGGCTGCGCGCACCGGAGTCGCGACGCACGACGTTGCCGTGGTGCTTGGTTCCGGCTGGGCGCCCGCGGTGGCTGCGCTGGGCACGGCGACCGCGAGCCTGCCGATGGCCGACCTGCCCGGATTCAGTGCGCCCACGGCAGCGGGCCACACCGGCGAACTGGTGTCGATGCGCATCGGAGCCCACCGGGTTTTGGTGCTGGTCGGCCGGATCCACGCCTACGAGGGACATTCGCTGGCCGACGTCGTCCGCCCGGTCCGCGCCGCCGTCGCGGCCGGGGCGAACACGGTGGTGCTGACCAACGCCGCCGGCGGCCTGCGCACCAGTTACGACATCGGCCAGCCGGTGCTGATCAGCGACCATCTGAACATGACGGGTCGCTCCCCGTTGGTGGGCGCGCACTTCGTCGACATGGTCGATGCCTACACCCCGGCGCTGCGTGCGCTGGCCCACCAAGTCGACCCCGACCTTGCCGAGGGCGTCTACGCGGGGATGGCCGGTCCGCAGTACGAGACCCCCGCCGAGATCCGGATGTTGCGCACCCTGGGCGCCGATCTGGTGGGCATGTCCACCGTGCACGAGGCGATCGCCGCCCGCGCGGCGGGCGCGCAGATTCTGGGGGTGTCGCTGGTGACCAACCTGGCGGCCGGGATCACCGGGGAGCCGCTCAGCCATGCCGAGGTGCTGGCCGCCGGCCGGGAGTCGGCGTCCCGCATGGGTGCGCTGCTGGCCGAGGTGATCAGCCTCCTACCGTCTCCGGCAGCTCAGTAACCGACACCGGAGCTGTGGCGCATCCGCGGCCACATCGCAGCCCAACTGCCCCGCGGCTGCTCACACAGGTAGATCTTCGCCGAGCTTTCCCCGTTGCGGACTCCGGTGGGGAAACGGATCGAGTCCAGATAGGTGACGTGGGCCCAGTACTGAGTCAGCCTGGGTACGGGCAACCGTCCGACGCACAGCAAGGTGGCGGCGTCACCGGCCGGTGGGCCCCATGCGGCGTAACTGCTGTCGCCGCTGACCACCCGACGGTGGATACCGGCCGCCGGCCCGAGAATCCGCAACGCCGAGGCTTCGCCGTAATTGCTGGTGAAGATCGGGGCGTCCTCCGGCAGTTCGGCCGCCGCAGCCGCGACCTGCTCGACGAATTCCGGCCAGCCGTAGGTCTCCATCGGGATGGGGTTGACCTGGCGCAGCGCCGTGGCCTGCACCGGGGGCAGCACCGGAAGGCAGAACGCCGCAGCGCCCACGAACTGAGCTGCCAGAGCGACCGCCCAACCGCGGGGTAGGCGCTGGGGATCCTGGGATTCGATCCGTATCGCACCGGCGGCGAACAACGCCGCGAGCACCGGTCCCGCGTAGTAGCAGCGACCGCCGCTGACCACGCACAGCAGCAGCACCACCACCGGAACCACCAGTATCCAGCGGTACTGCCGGCTTTCCGGAGCCGCCAGCCATCGGGCGCCCATCACCCAGAGCAGCACCAGCAGCGGGCCGGCGTACAGCAGCAGCAATAGCGGCAGTTGCGCCAGCGAGCCTGCCGGTCCGCCCATCCGAACCGACATGGCGTGCGCAAAATGCAGGCTCGGCCAGCCCTGACGCGCGTTCCAGATCAGGTTCGGCGCAGCGAACACCACCGCCACGACGCCGGCCAGCCACGGTCCGGCGGTGCGCAGCGCATCGCGTCGAAAGATCAACAGGCCCACACCGATTCCGATCAGCAGGAGCGCGACCGTGTGTTTGGCCTCCAGGCCCAGGCCGGCAACCACACCGGCCGGCAGCCAGGCCGGCACGGTGCCGATGCGCAACGCCCGTGTCACGAGCAGCAGCACCGCGAGCCAGACCAGCTGGTCGACCACGGTGGTGCCGAAAAACATGGCGGCACCCATGAACAGCGGGCTCGAGGCGACTGCGGCGGCAGCGAGCACCTGCGCCACCCGACGCCCCCCGAACTCCGCGGCCAGCAGTGCCGCCAGCACGATGCAGCCGAGGTGTATCGCAATGGCCAGCGCTCGCAGGCCCAGCAAGCCGCCCAGCGACGCCACGCGCGCCAGCATCGGTACCAGCGGCGGATGGTCGAAGTATCCCCAGGCCGGGTGCTGGCCACAGACCACGTAGTAGAACTCGTCGGGGTGCCAGCCGTACCGCAGGGCGAACATCCCGTGTACGACGGCGGCGACAGCGACCACAACGGCCACCGGCAGAACCGCCGAACCACTCACGGACTTCCCGGCGCGACGCGCAGGCAGGGCAATCGGACGACTCACCAGCACTCCATCGGCGGACTCGATACGAATCGAGGCACTCTACCGCGTGGTTCAGCCGTCAACCGCCGCTTGCCGCAATCGCCGGCTACCGGGCGCCTGCAATCAGTAGGGCACTCCCGAACTGTGTCGCATCCGCGGCCACATCTGTTTCCAGCTGCCGACCGGATGCTCGCACCGGTAGATCTTGACTCCGTGCAATCCGTTGTGCACGTGATGGGGGATCTTGATCGACGCCAGATAGGTGACTTTCGTCCAATATTGGGTGAGCTTGCGGACCGGGAATTTCCCGACGCACAACACCGTGCCGGCGTCGCCGGGCGGCGGACCCCACAGGGCGTAATTGCTGTCGCCGCTGACCACCGGACGGTTGATGCCCGCCGAGGGCCCCAGGATGCGCAGTGCCGAGGCTTCGCCGTAGTTGCCGGCGAAGATCGGCACATCCTCGGGCAGCGACGACGCGACGGCCGCCACCTCGTCGACGAACTGCGGCCAGCCGTAGGTCTCCAGCGGAATGGGATTGATCTTGCGCAGCGAATCGGCGGTCTCCACGGGCAGCATCGGAAGGCAGAGCATGGCCGCGCCGGTGAACAGCCCGACCAGCGCGACTGCCCAGCCCGGCGGCAGCCGATCGGGATTCTCGGCTTCGATACGCATCGCGCCGGCAGCGAACAGCACCGCGAACACCGGGCCTACGTAGTAGCAGCGTCCCCCACTGATGACGACCAGCGCCAACACCACCACCGGCACCACCAGCGCCCAGCGGTGATCCGCCCCCGCCGGAGAGGCCAGCCAGCCGATGCCGAAGACCCACAGCAAGATCAACAGTGGGCCGGCATAGAGCAAGAGCAGCAGCGGGATCTGCGACAGCGACCCCACCGACCCGCCCATCCGCACCGACATGGCGTGGGCGAACGTCAGGCTCGGCCAGCCATGGGCCGCGTTCCAGATCAGGTTCGGAGCCGCCAACACCGCCGCCACCGCGCAGGCCGCCCAGGGCCCCGCCGTGCGCACCACATCACGCCGGACGATCGCCAGGCCGATCCCGATACCGATGAGCAGCAGCACCACCGTCTGTTTGGCCTCCAGCCCGATACCGGCCACCACGCCGGCCGGCAGCCAGGCCGGCACGGTTCCGATCCGCAATGCCCGCGCCACCAGCACCAGCACCGCGAGCCAGACCAGCTGGTCGACCACGGTGGTTCCGAAGAACATCGCGGCACCCATGAATAGCGGGCTGGCCGCGACGGCGGCCGCGGTGGTCGCCTGAGCCAGTCGCCGCCCGCCGAATTCCGCGGCCAATCGCGCCGCCAACGCGATGCAGCCCAGGTGGATGGCGATGGCGAAAAGCCGTAGCCCCCACAGGCCGCCCAGGGCAGCCACCCGGGCCAACAGCGGCACCAGTGGCGGGTGGTCGAAGTATCCCCACGCCGGGTGTTGACCGCAGATGACGTAGTAGAACTCGTCGGTATGCCAGCCGTATCGCGTGGCGACCGCCAGGTGAACCACGGCCGCAACGGCGATCACCGCCGCTACGGGCATCGTGTTTCGCCAGCTCACCGGCGAGATGGCTGAACTTCCCGCCAGCGAGGGTGCTGCTTCGGTCACCGGCCCCCCTTGTCAAGTAATTGAGATCCGGGGGAGCGTAACAAATTAATTAATTGACCGATTAGTTAATATTTGCCTACTCACCGCTTGCGACAATCGACGGGTGACCCCTGAGCAGTGGATCGCCCACGACCCCGACCCGGTGACCGCCGCGGAACTTCACACCTGCAGTGCGGAAGAGTTGGCCGCCCGGTTCGCGGCGCCGCTGCGCTTCGGCACGGCGGGGCTGCGCGGGCCGGTCCGGGGCGGACCGGACGCGATGAACCTCGCCGTGGTGCTGCGGGCCAGCTGGGCCGTGGCCCAGGTTCTCTTGACGCAAGGGCGTGCCGGCTCGACGGTGGTGGTGGGCGGCGACGCACGGCACGGCTCGGCAGAATTCGCGGTGGCAACAGCCGAAGTGATGTCCGCACAGGGCTTTTCGGTGCTACTTTTGCCCGGCCCCTGCCCGACGCCGGTGGTGGCATTCGCGGTGCGCCACACCGGCGCGGCGGCCGGCGTCCAGATCACCGCCTCACACAATCCGGCCACCGACAACGGCTACAAGGTGTTCTTCGACGGCGGCGTGCAGATCGTCTCGCCAACCGACACCGAGGTCGAGACGGCGATGGCCCAGGCTCCCCCCGCGGATGCGATCCCCCGGTGTCCCGTCACACCGGCCGACGATGAGCTGATCGCCTGCTACATCGAGCGGGCCGCCACGGTGCGCCGGCACCGCGGCGGGGTTCGCGTCGCGCTGACCCCGCTGCACGGCGTGGGCGGCGCATTCGCCCTCCGCGCCCTGCGGGCCGCCGGGTTCACCGACGTCCACGTCGTGGAGTCCCAATTCGATCCCGATCCGGACTTCCCCACCGTCGCGTTCCCCAACCCCGAAGAACCCGGCGCCACCGATGCGTTACTGGCATTGGCCGGCGAGGTCGACGCCGACATCGCAATCGCCTTGGACCCCGACGCCTGTCTCTTATACACAT
>NZ_JRMK01000161.1:0-7806 GCF_000972925.1 Mycobacterium sp. UM_Kg1
CCCCAGCCCGCCGAGAGCACCACCCGGCTGGCCAGCGTGTCCCACTGCCCCAGCAGGATCAACGGGAACGCCGACATCAGTGCGAAGGTGCCCGCCTTGCCGACATAGGTCACCGGCAGCGCCGTCAGTCCGCGGCTGCGCAGCACCGGCAGGGTCGCGGCCAGCAGCAGGTCGCGGACCAGCAGCGTGGCGATCACCGCCCAGGGCACCAGTCCACGCACCCCGAAGGCGACCGGAATGGCGATCATGTAGAGCCGGTCGATGGCCGGGTCCAGCAGGGCCCCCAGCGCCGAGGACTGATTCAGCAGCCGAGCCAGTTTGCCGTCGACCCAGTCCGAGGCACCGCTGAGCATCAGGATCGCCACCGCCGGTCCGTCCGCACGGACGACCAGCAGCAGGTAGAGGAAGACGCCGATCAGACCCAGTCGGGCCAGGCTGATGACGTTGGGGACCGTCAGCACCCGGTCTTGGGTCTGCTCGGAGCCCGACGCGGCAGGCATGCCGGCCCCCTAGCGGAAGATCCCGGGCAGACTCAGCGCATCCATGCTGTCGTCGCTGAGCGGGTTGTCCCGAACCATGTAGGTCCACGTCGAGGTGGGCCGCGCCAGCTTCGACAGGTCGACACCGGGCTCGGACTCGATCGAGTCCGAGGTCTCCAGGGTCTGCTGCGACGCCTCGATGGCGTCGGCGGCCAGCGAGGCGAACGCGTCCAGGGCCAACCGGTGAAACTCGTCGAGCGGGTTCTGGCGGCCCAGCGCGCGCAGGTGGATGCTCTCGCGGATGTCGGCCAGGTAGGCCAGGTGGTCGGCCCAGCCGCGGTCCAGGTGATAGAGCATGATCAGCCGGCAGATCTTCTCCAGCTTGGCCTCGGCGTCCTCCCCCAGCTGCTTGGTCAGTTCGGCGTAACGCTTCGGGGTGAGCTCGGCCAGCTCCTCGCGGGCCGCCGGGGTGGACAGCAGCGTGTTGCGGCGCTCCACGATGATGGCGCGCTGCTGGGCGATCAGCTGGTTGTAGCGCCAGGTGTTGGCGTGGATGTCCAGCAGCTTGCCCTCGGCGATGCGCTGCGCGTGATCGAGCAGCCCGGCGGCCTTGGGGCTCAGAATCCGGCCGTCCTCGTCGGTCTCCGTCGGCAGCTTGTTGGCTTCCAGGTTGGTCGCGGCGACGTCGTCTTCCCAGCTGGAGAAGAACACCGACGACCCCGGGTCGCCCTGGCGGCCGGCCCGGCCGCGCAGCTGGTTGTCGAGTCGCTGGGTGTGCTGGCGGCCGGTGCCGATCACGTGCAGGCCGCCGAGTTCGACGATCTGGTCGTGGTCGGCCTCGTCGGATCCGCCCAGCCGGATGTCGGTGCCCCGGCCGGCCATCTGGGTGGAGACGGTGACCACCCCGAGTTTGCCGGCCTCGGCGATCACCGTGGCCTCCTCGGCGTCGTTCTTGGCGTTGAGGACCACCGCCGGGACACCGCGCTTGCGCAGCCGCTCGCACAGTTCCTCGGATTCGGCGACGTCATGGGTGCCGACCAGCACCGGCTGCCCCGTCGCGTGCACCTCGACGATGTGGGCGACGATGGCGTCGTTCTTGGCCGCGGCGGTGATGTAGACCCGGTCGGCTTCGTCTTCGCGGATGTTGGGCATGTTCGGCGGGATGGGTGAGACGCCCAACTGGTAGAACTGGCGCAGCTGCTCGCCGGCCGCCAGCGCCGTCCCGGTCATGCCGCACACGGTCGGGTACCGGTTGACCAGGGCCTGCACCGTGATGGTGTCGAGCACCTCGCCGGTCTCGGTGGTCTCGATGCCCTCCTTGGCCTCCACCGCGGCCTGCAGGCCGTCCGGCCAGCGCTGCAGGGTGGCGATCCGGCCGCGGGAGGCGTTGATCAGCTGCACCTTGCCGTCGCGGACGATGTAGTGCACATCGCGCTGCAGCAGCACGTGGGCGTGCAGGGCCACGTTGATCTCGGTCAGCGTGGAGACCACGTGCTCCTCGGAGTACAGGTCGATGCCGCCGAGCGCCTTCTCGACTTTGCGTGCGCCGGCCTCGGTGAGGTGGATGTTGCGCCGGTCCTCGTCGGAGTCGTAGTCCCGGCCCGGCGTGAGCCGGCCGACCAGCTCGACGATCTCCATCCGGGGGGTCTCCCGGTGGGTGGTGCCGGCCAGCACCAGCGGTACCAGCGCTTCGTCGACCAGCACCGAGTCGGCCTCGTCGATCAGTGCGACGTCGGGGTTGGGCGAGACCAGGTCCTCGACGTCGGTGACCAGCTGGTCGCGCAGGACGTCGAAGCCGATCTCGTTGATCGAGGCGTAGGTGACGTCGCACTGGTAGGCCGCGCGCCGCTCGGCCGCGGTGGAGTCCTCGGTGATCCATCCGACCGAGACGCCGAGCGCGGTCAGCAGCGGCCCCATCCATTCGGCGTCGCGCCGGGCCAGGTAGTCGTTGATGGTGACCACGTGCACGTGCCGGCCGCCGATGGCGTAGCCGGCGGCAGCGATCGCACCGGACAGCGTCTTACCCTCACCGGTGGCCATCTCGACCACATCCCCGGCCAGCATCCGCAGCGCCCCCTGCAGCTGGACGTCGAACGGGCGCATCCCGATGCTGCGCTCGGCGGCCTCGCGGGCGATCGCCAAGAACTGCGGGATGTCCGGCGAGTCGGCCAGATCTTTGAGTTTGAGCAGTTGCGCGGCTTTGCGCAGTTGTTCGTCGTCGAGCCCCGCGGCCTTGTCGGCGTATTCGGCGGCCGCCGTGACCTCGGCCATCGAGCGACTCTGGTTCTTCTCAGTGCTGGCGCCCAGCAGTTTCCAGAATTTCCCGCTGAGCCGACCCGACTTGGATCGCGTTCCGGAGACAGTCTTGGAGGTGTTAGCCACAGCACAACGGTACGCGGTGGCCGTCACCGCGAGGCCGGGGGCACCGGGGGTGCGGCATTGCTTATCCGGCGCGACGGGGCATAGCTGGGGTAGGTTTCGCACGGGATTTCTCGATTCGGATACCGGCCCCGACGCGGTTGCGGCGGCAGGGGCGGCAAGGAGACTTCAGCAGTGGATTCGAAGCTGTTCACTCCCTCCATCGACTGGGCGCAGGCACTGCCCGATTCGCTGGTGTGGATCGCCGTGGCCTGGACCATCAGCGCCATCGGCGTTGTGGCGGTGGCGGCCGTACTGCGCGTGACCACCCGGTGGGGACGCCAGTTCTGGGAGATCAGCGGCGCCTACTTCAGCGGCCGCGACAGCCTGCGAGTCTGGCTGATGCTGGGCGTGCTGCTGCTCTCGGTGATCACCGCCGTCCGGCTCAACGTGCTGTTCAGTTACCAGGGCAACGACATGTACTCGTCGCTGCAGACCGCGTTCCAGGGCGCCGCCGGCAACGACGAGGCCGTCAAACAGTCCGGCGTGCACGGCTTCTGGGTGTCGATCGGCATCTTCAGCCTGATGGCGGTGCTGCACGTGGCACGGGTGATGCTCGACATCTACCTGACCCAGCACTTCATGGTGAACTGGCGCATCTGGCTCACCGACAGGCTGACCGGGGACTGGTTGTCCGGCCGCGCCTACTACCGGGCGCATTTCATCAAGCCCGCGCTGGACCCCGCCGTGGGCGACGCCCTCGAAGGCGCCGTCGACAACCCCGACCAGCGGATTCAGCAGGACATCGACATCTTCACCGCGGGCAACGGCGCGAACGTCAACGCACCGGCCAACGGCACCGGCAGCACCCTGTTGTTCGGCGCCGTGCAGTCCATGGTCACGGTGGTGTCCTTCACGGCCATCCTGTGGAACCTGTCGGGCACGCTGACGGTGTTCGGGGTCGACATTCCGCGCGCGATGTTCCTGATCGTCCTGCTGTACGTGACGGTCGCGACCGTCGTCGCGTTCTGGATCGGCCGTCCCCTGATCCGGCTGAACTTCCGCAATGAGCTCACCAACGCCGCCTTCCGGTATGCGCTGGTGCGCGTGCGCGACGCCGCCGAGTCGGTGGCCTTCTATCGGGGCGAGCTCGCGGAACGGGTCCAGCTGCGGACGCGGTTCCGCGCGATTGTCGACAACTATCTGAAATTCGTGAATCGGACCATCGGGTTCGCCGGCTGGAACCTGTCGGTGAGTCAGGCGATCGTGCCGCTGCCCTGGGTGATTCAGGCGCCGCGGCTGTTCTCCGGGCAGATCATGTTCGGCGGTGTGGCACAGACCGCGACGGCGTTCGGCAACATCTCCGACTCACTGTCGTTCTTCCGCAACGCCTACGACAACTTCGCGGGCTACCGGGCCTCGATCATCCGTCTGCACGGGCTGGTGGAGGCCAACCGCGAGGCGCGCGGGCTTCCCGAGCTGCTGGTCAAACCCAGCCCGGACGGCACCGTGACCCTCGAGAGCGTCGAGGTGCGCAAACCCGACGGAGTTCCGCTGGTCGAAGCGCTCGATGTGCACCTGGATGTCGGCGACGCGCTGATGATCTCGGGTCCGTCGGGCAGCGGTAAGACCACGCTGCTGCGCAGCCTGGCCCAACTGTGGCCGTACGCGTCGGGCACCCTGCGGCGTCCGGATGCGGCCAACGCCACGATGTTCATCTCGCAGCTGCCCTACATCCCGCTGGGCGATCTGCGCTCGGTGGTCTGCTACCCGCTGGCCGCCGGCGAGGTCACCGACGCCGAGGTCGCCGAGACGCTGGTCAAGGTGTCACTGCCCAATCTGCTCGACCGGCTCGACGACGTCGAAGACTGGGCCAAGGTGCTCTCCCCCGGTGAGCAGCAGCGGGTGGCGTTCGCCCGGATTCTGTTGACCCGGCCCAAAGCGGCGTTCCTCGACGAGTCGACGTCGGCGCTCGACGAAGGCCTGGAGATGACCCTGTACCGCCTGCTGCGCGCCGAACTGCCCGAGACCATTGTGGTGAGCGTCAGCCATCGGCACACGCTGCGCCAGCACCATCACCATGTGCTGGAGCTGCGCGGCCAGGGCCGATGGGACCTCGTCCCGGCGTAGCCCGCCGGCCGCACTCCACCGCGAGCCGCACTCCACCGCGAGCAGACGCAGAATCGCCCTGAATCTGTTCCGCCAGGGCGATTCTGTGTCTGCTCGCGAGACAGAACGCTAGCGAGTCGCCGCGTGCACCCCGGCGCGCCGGCCGAAGAACGAGCCTTCGCCCAGTTGGGTCCCACTGGCGTAGCCCTTGCCGTCCTGGGCGATGTTGGCCGCACACGCCCCTGCGGCGTAGAGGCCCGGTACGGGCCGGCCGTCGCCGCGCAGCACTTCGCCGTCCACCGATGTCGCCAGCCCGCCGATGGTGAACCCGGCGTACATCGCCTTGCCCAGCGACAGGTCGAACGCCCCCCACGGGCCGTTGTCCTGCGGAGCCAGAAACGGCGGCTGCTTGTGAAAGTCCGGGTCCTCGCCGCGGGCCGCGTAGCTGTTGTAACGGTCCAGGGTCGCCACCAGGTTTCCCTCGGGAATACCCAGTGCGGCTTCCATTTCCGGCACCGTCTCCCAGCCGTCGATCAGCGGCACCAACGGCACCTGCGGCTTGCGCATGTGGGCCTCGTCGACGATCAGGAAGGCCGCACTGTCGGGTTGGTCCATGACGAAACCCGAGGTGCGCGAGTGGTAGGAGTCTTCGGCGACGAAGCGCTTGCCCTCCTTATTCACGATGATCCCGGTGAGCAGGATCGAGGGCGGGTAGACCGGTGCGGTGATGAACATCTGGTCCATGTGCTTGGTGGCCCCGCCCACCGACATCCCCATCCGGATACCCAGGCCGTCGTCGTAGGTGTTGCCCAGCACGAACGGCTTCTCCGCCAGCTTCGGCGTGTATTGGGCGACCATCTCCGGGTTCATCACGAAGCCGCCGGCGGCGATCACCACCGATTTCGCTTTGATGGCACCGCTTTCGCCGAAATGCTTCCAGGTGACGCCCACGACAGCGCCGGAGTCGTCGGTGACCAGGCCGGTGGCGCCGGTCTCGTAGCGGATCTGCACCCCGAGCCGGTCGGCCCGCTTGAGCAACAGGTCGATTGCCATCTTGGCGCCCTGGGTGTCGCCGGGTACCGGAACCTTGTGTCCGCGGGGCGCCGGCACAGCCTCATTGAGAAACGGCCACACCTTCTCGTTGCCGGTGTACATCAGCCCCTCGGTGTTGGGCTGAATCACCGCCTTCTCCGGGTAGTAGCTGCGTTCGAACGCGATGCCCAGGTCCTCGAGCCAGTTGAAATGCTCGACGCTGCCGTCGCAGTAGGCCCGGATCTTGTCGTGTTCGGGCTCGCGAGACACCGCGACCAGGTACTTGTACATCTCCTCGGCGGAGTCGGCATGCCCGGTGGCCTCCTGCACTGCGGTGCCTCCGCCGAGGTAGAAGTGCCCGCCCGCCATGGCGGTGGTGCCGCCGGCCTCGGCCGCCCGTTCCAGCACCAGTACCCGGGCCCCGGCCGCCGCCGCGCTGACCGCCGCGCAGCCGCCACCGATGCCGAAGCCGATCACCACGACATCGACTTCGTCGGACCACGCCGAAACCGCCTCGGCCCTCGTGGGTTCCGGGATCTGGGTGCTCATGGGCGCCGCTTCCTCCTCGTCACTGACGCAGTACTCACCGTTGCTGCTGTTTGATGTGGTCGAAGACCGACCGGATCTCGGCGGGGATGTAGGCGATCTCCAGATAGGGGATGCCGGCGTCCGGTGCTGAGACATAGGCGAAACACATGCCTCCGGGCATCACGCCCCGGGCGACCAGCTGGGCGCCCTGCTCGGCGGCGTCGTTCAGCATAGCCTCGAAGTCCTCGGGGTCGGCTGCCTCGACGCAGACATGGTGCAGGCCCGGCCCGCGGCCGTCCCGGAGGAAGTCGTCGTAGAGGCTGCGCCCGCGCACCGGCGCGATCAGCTCCAACTGCATGTCGCCGAGGTAGCTCAACGCGATGTCGGCGACGAAGTCCGCCGGTTCGCCCAGGTATGTGCACGCCTCGGGGGCGAAGTGCACGCCGGGCATCCGGACCCATTTCCGCACCCCGAGCAGTGCACTCAGAGTCGATTCGGTGGCCTCCAGATCACGGGTGACCCAGGCGATTTGGATGGGCGGCCGCGGCGTGCGGGTCACGGATGCGGTGCCGGGACGCCGACGTCGTCGCGGACCTGCTGGGCGATCGCCGGCCACGAGACCGCGGCGGGGAATTCGCCCCAGACACTGTTGAACAGTCCCACCAGCCGGGCCGTACCGGAATCGTGCATCACATACACCGGTCCCCCGGAGTCGCCCTGCTGGCTGCGGACACCGCGGCTCATGGTGAACCAACCGTTGTTGATCCGTTCGACGGTGCCGCAGGTCTCGCCGGTGGCAATGCCGAAGTGGCACACCGGGTCGCCGGGGTTGAGCTCGCTGTCGGCACCGGCCTGCAGCTGCACCCCGCCAGGCAGGAAGTCGTTGACGTCGACGTCGTCGACCAACACGATCGCTTCGTAATCGTCGATGACCTGGTCGGTGTTGACCGTAGAGCCATTGGGAGTGTTGTCGCGGAAGGTCGCCAGGGTGCCGATCACCGTTCCGCCCCGGTCGGTGATGTGCCCGCTGCCCCGGCAATGACCGGCGCTGAAGGCCACTCGCAGCACCGGGTCGACGTACCCGAGGGTGCACACGTGGCTGTCCTGGCGGATCTCCATCCCCGGATAGACCAGCACCCGATCGGCGCGGGCCGGGCCCACCGCCGGGCCGGCAGCTGCCGCACCGATCCCCAGCAGCACCGCCAGCATCCGCGCAACGAGCCCGTGCAAGCGTCGACTCCTATCGTTTGAGGACCGGCATCGGTCCAGCCAGACCAGGACACCATGGCATAGCGCGGCG
>NZ_JRMK01000162.1:0-7790 GCF_000972925.1 Mycobacterium sp. UM_Kg1
GTATAAGAGACAGGGCCAGCACCGGCCGACGAGCGCGTCGGGCACGGTGGACAGCCCCGGCGCCAGCGGCGCCCCGAAGGTCGCGGTCACCCCGGTGTGGTCGGCGACCTGCTCGGGGTCCCACGCCACGGTGACGGTGGCCGTGCCCTCATGCACCGGGGGCAGGGACTCCGGGCCCTCGACACCGGCCGCGATGGCCAGCACCGAACGCATCGCGGTGGCGGCGTCTTCGGTGGACACCAGCGGGGCCGCGCCGTCGACGACGGTGGCCGGCACGGTGAAGCGGATGCTGATCCACACACCCGACAGCGGCACCTGCAGTACCACGGTGGACTCCGAGACGGCCTCCAGACGCGCCCCGGTGGACGGGTGGGTGGCGGTGCGGTTCTCGTGCACCTGCCACTCGTGGGGGTCGGCGATCCGGTGCACCGGGTTGATGGCGGTGCGTCCCGCCCACAGCACGTCGGGAGCGTCGAGCACGACGGCCAGCGCACCGGTGACATCGGTGCGTCCGCGGCGGCGCGCGCTGACCGGCGTCGGCTCCGCGCCGGTGGCCAGCACCTGGTCGACCGCGGCCTGCTCGAAGCGGTCCAGCAGTTCGCCGACCGGCTCGTCGATCCGGGTGATCCCGGCGACGGCGGAGATACCCGGAATGATGCAGACCTGCTCGGCGGTGTAGCGGGCGTCGTGCGCCTGCCACAGCGAGTCGCTGCGCCACCAGCGGCGCACGTCCTTGTCGATCACCGGCACGAAGTTGACCGGCTTGCCCGGCGTCTTGCACAGCTGGGTGAAGAACGGCGCGTCGGCCGGGTGCAGCCGGACCGTCTCGGCGTCGGGGTAGCGGGCCACCAGCGCCTCGATGGCCTCGGCCGGGCGGTCCAGGATCGCCTGTCCCTGCGGGGTGTCGGTGAACAGGGTCTCGATCGGCCCGGACTCCAGCTCGTGCAGCCGCGCTTCGGCGCGCTGCAACATCGAGCCGAACCGCTCGCGCCAGGTGTCGGCCAGCCACGGGCTGTCCGGCGAGGCGGTGTCGGCGGTGGAGTCGCCTGCGCCGATCGCCAACTCCACGTACCGGCGCAGCCATTGCGCGTAGGTCATCTCGGCGACATCGCCGAAGTACGGCTTGGCGGTGTCGGCCATCGCGGCGATGATCTCGTCGCGGCGCTCGGCGACGGCCTCGCCGTCACCGGCGACTTCGTCGAGCAGCCGGCCGCACCGCGAGGCGACGTTGTCGATCTCGTGAATGTCGGCACCGAGCTGGCTTCGCGAAGAAGCCATGCCGCCCTGGGCTTTGCCGGCGCCGATCCACTGGTCGGTGCCCTTGGTGTCGACGAGCATCTGCTTGACCACCGGCGAGGTGGTGGCCTCCTTGGTGGCCATCGCCGCGGTGCCCACCAGGATGCCGTCGACGGGCATCAGCGGGAAGCCGTGCTGCTGCGACCACCGGCCGGACAGGTACTCGGCGGCCTGCTCGGGGGTGCCGATCCCGCCGCCGACGCACAGCGTGATGTTGGGCTGCGAACGCAACTCGGAGTAGGTCGCCAACAGCAGGTCGTCGAGGTCTTCCCAGGAGTGGTGACCGCCGGCGCGTCCGCCCTCGACGTGCACGATCACCGGCGCGGTGGGCGCCTCGGCGGCGATGCGAATCACCGACCGGATCTGTTCGACGGTGCCGGGCTTGAACACGACATGGCTGATGCCGGCGTCGTTGAGCTCGGCGATCAGCTCGACGGCCTCTTCCAGTTCGGGGATGCCGGCACTGATCACCAGGCCGTCGAAGGGGGCGCCGGACTGACGCGCCTTCTGCACCAGCCGCTTGCCGCCGACCTGCAGCTTCCACAGGTAGGGGTCTAGGAACAGCGAGTTGAACTGCACGGTGCGGCCCGGCTCGAGCAGCTCGGTCAGCTGCGCAACGCGGTCGTCGAAGATCTCTTCGGTGACCTGGCCGCCGCCGGCCAACTCCGCCCAGTGCCCGGCGTTGGCGGCCGCGGCGACGATCTTGGCGTCGACGGTGGTCGGCGTCATGCCGGCCAGCAGGATCGGCGAGCGGCCGGTGAGCCGGGTGAACTTGGTCTCGAGCTTGATCCGGCCGTCGGGAAGCGCGACCACGGTGGGTGCGTAACTGGTCCAGGGCCGGGCGACCTCGGGCACGGCGCCGATGGTGAACAGGTTGCGCTGTCCCCCGCGGGTGGCCACCGGCACGATTCCGATGCCCAGGCCGCGGATCACCGGTGCGGTCAGCCGGGTCAGGATGTCGCCGGGTCCCAGATCCAGGATCCAACGGGCGCCTGCCTCGTGCAGCGCGGTGACCTCATCGACCCAGTCGACCTGTCCGACCAGGATCGAACTGGCCATCTGACGGGTCAGCTCGACATCGAGGCCCACCCTGGCGGCCCACTGACCGACGATCTCGACGCCGTCGGACAGCCGCGGCGAGTGGAATCCGACTTCGACCTGCACCGGCTCGAACACCGGTGCGAAGACCGCGCCGCCGCGCAGTTTGTTCTTGCGCTCGGCGGCCTCCTTGTCGGCGATCTGCTCGCAGTACAGCTCGAAGCGGGAGAGCTGTTCGGGAGTTCCGGTGATGACCACCGCGCGCCGGCCGTTGCGGATGGACAGCACCGGCGGAAGCACGGTGCGCACGTCCTGGGCGAACTCGTCGAGCAGGTCGCTGATGCGCTCGGGGTCGACGTTGGTGATCGACACCATCGGCGGACGGTCGCCCAGCACCGAGATGCCCCGACGCCGGGCCACCAGGGTTCCGGCGGCGCCCACCAGTTGGGCGATCGCCAGCAGCTGCACGTCGTTGGCGCCGCCGGCCTTCAGCGACTCGACGGCGAGGATGCCCTGCGAGTGCCCGGCCGCGGCCACCGGCGGGGTTGCCGCCAGGTCCAGCCCCTGGCGCTCCAGCGCGCGCATGGCGGCGATCTGGGTCAGCAGGACGCCCGGCACCGACACCGCAGCCGAGGTCAGCTGCTTGGCCGACGGGATCGGGTCCTCGGCGGCCAGCGCCCGTACCCACTGCAGCGGTTCGAAGCCGATGGGCCGGACCACCACAAGTTCGTTGGCGATCGGCTCGAGCAGCAGGTCGGCCTCGCCGGCCAGGGTGGCCAGCTCCGTCTCGATCCCGGCGGAGGACACCAGCTCTTCGAGCGACTCCAGCCAGGCGCTGCCCTGCCCACCGAAAGCGACCGCGTACGGCTCGCCGGCCGTCAGCCGGTCCACCAGAGCGGACGAGGCGCTGGGGAACCGCCCAGAGCCTGATCCGTCGGCGGACACCCGGTCGTGTTCGTGGATCGTCACGTTATATATCTCCCCTGCCCTGGTTAACGTCGCGTCGTCGTCGACGCCCGCCGGGATAGCCGGCCCAATTCGCGGGCTCTTGCATGTTCGCGGCCGCGCTCAGCTGTAAGAGTGTCATAAGAACCTGTGCCGTTTCCGCAGCAAATTGGTTACTGGCGAGTTCTACGCTCGGGTAACCCGGCCCCGGATATCACGGGTTGCTGTGACGGCCGGAACGTTCCGGAACAAACGTCCTGCATGTGTGGGGTTACGGTCGAGTAGCCACAACGGCGCTGATCAAGGCTGCATTGTTATCTAATCGTTATGTTTGAATCAGCGAGGCCAACCGGGTTCGGGCTCGGCTGCAGCTCAGGCCCCCAAACGGCGCGGCAATCCCGGTCCCCCCGCGGCGGCGGGCGGGGCCAGTTTGCTGGACGGCCGGCGTCGCGCCGCCGGTGACCCCCGGCGCCCCGAACCGGTTCTTGCCGATGCCCGTCGCCGGCCGAACTCCGCCGACGGCTTCGGCGCCCAAACCGTGTGCGACCATTGCGGAGTCCGCGCACCTAACAGACAAGGCAGGCCCAGATTGCGTCCCTGGATCGTGTGGGGCACCGGCCTGCTGTCCTATCTGGTGGCCGTGCTGGACCGCACCACCTTCGGGGTATCGGGCCTTGACGCCGCCGAACGGTTCCACGCCGGGCCGTCCACGTTGTCGTCGTTCGTGATCGTGCAGCTCATCGTCTACGCCGCCATGCAGATTCCGGCCGGCGTACTGCTCGACCGCTTCGGCGCCCGGGCCATGATCGCCACGGGCGTGGCCGTGCTCTCCGCCGCCCAGGTCACCTTGTCGCTCACCCATTCGCTGCCCGTCGCGGTCGGCGCATACGGGGTCGTGGGGCTGGGCGACTCGTTCATCTTCATCTCGGTCATCCGGCTGCTGCCCAACTGGTTCGCAGCGGAGCGGGTTCCGATGCTGACCCAGTTGACCGGCATATGCGGTCAGTTCGGCCAGTTCCTGTCGGCGGTGCCGTTCCTGGCGATCCTGCTGCACGGGGGCTGGACCGCCGCCTACCTCTCGGCGGCCGGCCTGGGCCTGTTCGCCGTGGCCCTGACGCTCGCCGTCGCCCGCGACGCCCCGCCTGGGGCCCCGCCCGCCGTGCAGGCGCGACCGCTGCGGTCGGCGTTCAGCGACGTCAAGACGGTCTGGTCGCGGCCGGGAACCAAGTTGGGCCTGTTCACCCACATGGGCAACTCGTCCTCGCCCGGCGTGTTCGCTCTGATGTGGGGCGTGCCCTACCTGACCACCGCGCAGGGCCTCTCGCGCGATGTGGCGGGCGCGGCGCTGACGCTGTCGGTGGCGGCGTTCGTGGTGGTCGGCCTGTTGGTGGGGACCATGTCGGCGCGCCGGCCCGACCGTCGGTCGAGCGTGGCGCTGACGATGATCGCCTTGACCGCATTGATCTGGACGGTGGTGCTGGCACTGCCGCACCCCGCGCCGCACTGGCTGCTGGTGGTGCTGATCCTGGTCATCTCGGCCGGCCAACCGGTGTCGATGCTGGCATTCGACTTCGCCCGCACCTACAACCCACCGGCCGCCATGGGCACCGCCCAGGGCATGGTCAACACCGGCGGCTTCATCGCGACACTGCTGGTCATGCAGGCGATGGGCCTGGTGATCGCGATGGCGGGCGGCTATTCCTTCACGGCGTTCCGGATGGCCTGGACCGTGCAGTACGTGATCTGGGCGGTGTCGGCGGCCGCCGTGGTGATCTACACACGCCGGGCCCGCAACGGCGAACCCCTGGGCGAAGCTCACATCCCCGTGGCAGCCGCACCCTAGCCGGGGATCACGCCGGTGCCGTGTACGGGTCCGGCGACTGCGGGCAGTACGCCTGCCGAGCCGCGTTGATGACCAGATGCGCCGAGCCCGGCGACATTTTCAGGTGCGCGATGACCGACACCGGTACCAGCTTGGGCGCGTCGCTGAGCCCCGCGCAGATATCGTGGGCCTCCCGCACCAGCACGTTGCGCAGCGGCTCGCACACCGGGCCGCAGATCTGCCGGTCGTAGTCGGGATGCAGCCCCTGGCGCCCCAGTTCGTCGAAGAAGAACTGGTCCTCGTCGGTCGGGTCGGCCGATCCGGCGGGCGCCCCGGCAACCACGCACGAGAGCACCGCGAGGAACACGGCTGCAATCAACCCTTTGCCCATGACGCCGCACCAATCCATGCAGGGACCAGAGAATCAGTCTGGCACCGATGTGGCCGATAGCACAGGGTGGCAGTCACCCAATCTGCGACGTTGCGCACCTAACGGCGACGTCCAGGGCCGCGTGAACCGACACGACGATGGAACGCACCCTGACGACGTACGCCACGTCAAGGGCTTTCCCCTGAACCTAATTGCGCCGCCCTAAACGGGAGCGATGCAGGAGCTGCGGCACCGACCATCAACGCTAACCGCTCTAGCCACCCGCATCGTCATGGCATTGCACTCATGCAGGGGCATCAACACCACCCATCCTGACACCAGCCGCGTCGCTGGAGGGCCGAAGTTGACCAAGCCTGCCAACGAAGCGTTGTCCCCGCGCCGATAGCGGCAGACTCGCCCGGCCTGACACCGCCAGCCGCCGCCTTGCACGCCCAGGAACACATAGACAGAGGTTCGAAGTTCCGGACAAAATTTGTCCATCGCGGAATCATCAGCTATTCTTAAGCTAAGTTGTACATCTGTTTTGGGATCTTCCCAATTTTTTCTTTGCCTGAGCAGTCAGGCGTACCCACCAGAGATCGTTCCCCGGAGTTAAGGAGCTTGTGCATGACCGATCGCCGTACTGCCGAACAACGTCGTTCGTCGAGTCGGATGCAGCGTCGCGCAGCTGGGGCGGGCGGCGCCCTCAGCGCCTTCCTGGCTTTCGGGGTGACACCGCTGAGCACGGTTCCGGTTGCGCAGGCCGACGTTGGTGACGTGATCGTCGATACGGTCGCGTCATTGTTCGAGTCCTCGACGTGGGCCGACCCCGAGGAGCTCGGCACGGCATGGGATGCCCTGGTCCTGCAAGAAAACTGGGATGCCCTGCTGGTGAATCTGGACGACCCGAGCTTCGGTGCGATCGTTTTCAACGAGTTCGTCTACACCCCGCTGCACACATCCATCGCCACCTGGATCGACAGCTCCGACGGCCAGGTGTTCGCCAGTTTCGTCAACTCCGTATCGGGGCAGTATCTGATCGGCAACGGCGCTGACGGAACAGCCGAAAACCCTGATGGCAGCAACGCCGGATGGTTGTTGGGCGACGGCGGCAACGGCTACGGCTACAACGGCAGCGGCGGCAACGCCGGATGGTTCTTCGGCAACGGAGGCAACGCCGGCTCTGCGGCCGCAACCGTCTCCGATGCGCCGGTCACCACCTTTGCCGCCGACAGCTCTGCTCCGATCGACGGGGCCCCCGGCGTCGGCGGCAACGCCGCATTCCTGTTCGGAAACGGCGGCAACGGCACCAACGGCGGCGACGGGCTGTTCGGCGGAAGCGGTGGAGCCGGCGGCGATGGTGGTACCGGTGGCATCTTCTTCGGCAACGGCGGCAACGGCGGAAACGGCGGAGCGGGCGGGGACGGAACCGCGCTGCACGTCGACGGCGGCACAGGTGGTGCCGGCGGTGCCGGCGGTGGCGGCGGACTCTTCTTCGGTGCCGGTGGCACCGGCGGCACTGGCGGCACTGGCGGGGCGGGATTCAGCAGTCAGGGCGTCGACCTCAATGGCGCCGGCGTTAAGGGCGGCAACGGAGGGGCCGGTGGGTCCGGTGGCGACGGCGGTTTCGGCGGAACATTCTTCGGGAGCGGCGGCAATGCCGGTGATGGCGGCCGCGGCGGTAGCGGGGCTGTAGGCGGGACCGGGGCGGCGGGCAGCTTTGCCGGCGCCGGGACCGGGCGCGGTGGCGACGGCGGGTTCGGTGGCGACGGTGGCTACGGGGGCAACGGCGGCCTCGCGGGTCAAGGTGGGATTTTCGCAGCGGCGGGCACCAACGGTAACGGCGGGACCGGCGGCAACAGCGGTGCCGGGGGCGCCGGCGGCGCCGGCGCCACCGGCACCGAACAACATGCCGACGGTGGCTTCGGAGGCGATGGCGGCAAAGCAGGCTCCATCGGCAGAGGCGGGCTGGGTGGTGCTGCATACTCCAGCCCCACCGGAGCCAGTGGTGCATACGGTGCATCTGGCCGGGGCGGTGATGGAGGCAATGGTGGCGATGCCGCTTCAGACTCAGCCGGTCGTGGCGGGAACGGCGGCTTTGGAGCTTCCGGAGTAACCGCCTCAGACGGCAAGGGGACCGACGGAGGCAACGGCGGCCAAGGAGGCAACGGCGGGCGCACAGGCGCCGGCGGCACCGGCGGCAACGGCGGCGGAGGCGGCGAAGGCGCAACAGGCGTCGCCGGAGGCGCGGGCGGTCGCGGTGGAACGGGCGGCAACGGCGGTACCGAATCCGGCAACGGCGGCAACGGCGGCAACGGG
>NZ_JRMK01000163.1:0-7725 GCF_000972925.1 Mycobacterium sp. UM_Kg1
ATCGGCGGCCAGGAGGACCAACTCATCGACATCGCCCTGGAGATCCAGCGGGAGCGAGCCGCGAAATAACCGCGGCATGACCACACGGCCGCAAGCCCAGGCGATTCTGGAGCAGCTGGCCGGACCCGGCGCGCAGCTGCGCGACGACCAGTGGACCGCGATTGAGGCGCTGGTGGTGGCGCGTCGGCGCGCGCTGGTGGTGCAGCGGACCGGCTGGGGCAAGTCGGCGGTGTATTTCATCGCGGCGAAGCTGCTGCGCGCTGCCGGGCAAGGACCGACGGTGATCGTGTCGCCGTTGCTGGCGCTGATGCGCAACCAGGTCGCGGCAGCGGAGCGTGCCGGTGTGCAGGCGGCCACCATCAACTCGTCGAACGTCACCGAATGGGCCGACGTGCAGCGCCGGGTGGCCGCCGGTGATCTCGACGTGCTGCTGGTCAGCCCGGAGCGGCTCAACAATCCCGATTTCCGCGACGAGGTTTTGCCGGCCCTGGCCGCTAAGGCCGGGCTGGTCGTCGTCGACGAGGCGCATTGCGTGTCGGACTGGGGCCACGACTTCCGGCCCGACTATCGGCGCATCCGCACGCTGATCGCCGAGCTCGGCGCCGACATCCCGGTGCTGGCCACCACGGCGACCGCCAACGACCGGGTGGTCGCCGATGTCGCGGGCCAACTCGGTGTCGGCGGTGGCGACACGCTGGTGCTGCGTGGCGGTCTGGACCGGGAAACGCTGCGGCTGTCGGTGGTGCAGGCGGGCGGGCCGGCGCAGCGTGCGGCGTGGATCGGGGCTCACCTGGACCGGCTGCCCGGATCGGGAATCGTCTACACGCTCACCGTCGCCCAAGCCCACGACGTGGCTGCCGACCTGCGTGCCCAGGGCTTCACGGTGGCTGCCTACACCGGAGCCACCGACTCGGCAGACCGCGAACAACTCGAGGCCGACCTGTTGGCCAACCGGGTCAAAGCGCTGATCGCCACCTCGGCGCTGGGCATGGGATTCGACAAGCCCGACCTGGGTTTCGTCGTCCACCTGGGCGCGCCGTCTTCGCCGATCGCCTACTACCAGCAGGTCGGCCGGGCCGGACGCTCCGCCGCGAGCGCCGAGGTCGTGCTGCTGCCCGGTACCGAGGACTCCGACATCTGGAGCTACTTCGCGTCGCTGGCCTTCCCGGCAGAGTCGTTGGTGCGCAAGGTGATCGGCGAACTGTCCCTTGAGCAGCCGCTGTCGACGCCGGCGCTGGAGGCCAGGGTCGACTTGAATCGGTCACGGCTGGAGATGGTGCTCAAGGTCCTCGACGTCGACGGCGCAGTGCGCCGGGTCAAAGGCGGCTGGCTGGCCACCGGCGCCCCGTGGACCTATGACGAGCCGCGCTACCGCAAGCTCGAGGAGCTGCGCCGGGCCGAGCAGCAGGCCATGCTCGACTACCAGCGCACCGACGACTGCCGCATGAGCTTCCTGCGCGCCCAACTCAACGACCCGC
The DNA here is from genome assembly GCF_000972925.1 of Mycobacterium sp. UM_Kg1. Taxonomy (NCBI): domain Bacteria; kingdom Bacillati; phylum Actinomycetota; class Actinomycetes; order Mycobacteriales; family Mycobacteriaceae; genus Mycobacterium; species Mycobacterium sp. UM_Kg1. Next base: position 1,479 of record NZ_JRMK01000163.1, read on the forward strand.
ACCTGAGCGCCGGTGAGCGATGCGGGCGCTGCGACAACTGCGCCGGTCCGCGCTTCGACGCCGAAGTCGATCCCGCCGCCACCGCAGCCACCCGGGAGCGGTTGATGCGTCCCGGCGTGGAGATCACCCCGCGGCGCCAGTGGCCGTCGGGACTGGCGCAGCTCGGGGTGGACTTGTCGGGCCGGATCACCGACGGACCGCAACCCGGCCGGGTGATCGGCCGGCTCACCGACTTGGGGTGGGGCGTGCGGCTGCGTCGCCTGCTCGACGAGCCGGACCAGCCAGTGCCCGACGAGGTGGTCCGCGCCGCTGTGAGCGTGTTGGCCGGCTGGGAGTGGCAGACCCGGCCGACCGCGGTGATGGCGCTGGATTCGACAACCCACCCGGTGCTGATCGGTTCGCTCGCCGACCGGCTGGCCGAGTTGGGTCGCCTGGTGCGCCTGGACACCCTGCGGTATGCGCCCGGCCGGGGCGCGACGGCGGCAGCGAACTCTGCCTACCGGGTCGCCGCGCTGCAGGGCCGCTGGCAGCCGCCGGCGTCGCTTCCCGCCGACGTCGGTCCGGTGCTGTTGGTCGACGACGTGACCGACACCGGGTGGACGCTGACCATGGCGGCCCGCGTGGTGCGCGCGGCCGGAGCGCCGCAGGTGCTGCCGTTCGCCCTGGCCAGCGTGAACTGAAACGTGGGTACCGTCGAAAGATGAGCGTTACTCGAGCGATTGCGGGTGGGCTGTTCAGCGTGGCCGCTGTCCTGACACCGGTGGCCAACGCCGCGCCGCAGTGCGACCAGACCGTCGGCGAATCCATCGACGCCTACCTGAACCGGCATCCGGACGTCCGGGCGGAACTGGACGAACGAGGCAGGCAGGAGGATCCCGGTGCCCCGAATCCGACGCTCGCCTACCTCGAACGGCACCCGCATGTACGGGAGGCGTTGATCACGCTGTCGCAGCAGTGTGTGTGACGAACGGTGACCGGAACACATAGCGGCTGGTGGGCACCGTGTCGATGTTGAGGTGCGCGCCGAACGCGGCGACACTGGCGATCATCCGGCCCACCCGATCGTGAAGATCGGCTTCATCGGACGCGCCGTAGAAGGCGTAGGGATCCGACACCGCCTCATCGGGAAAGTTCTCCTCGACGATGGCGTCGATCTGCGGCGCATCGGCGGTGAGCGCGCGGATCACCACGTTCTGGGTGTAGCCGAAGGTCGCCTGGGTGTCGATCGCGACCTGGGTGTGGTCGATGTGCCAGCGGTGCAGCCAGGTCGCCTCGTCCAAATCAGCGGGCCGGCGCAGTAACGCCACATTGGCCAGCCCCCGGGTGCGCCGGCCCTCCCCGAGATCCGGCGGTGCCATGGGCACCGATTCCGTCACCAGATATGCGTGCGCCGAATCGGATTCGGCTTCGATCAAGGCGATGGCTGCCCGGGTGGCTTCGCCGTAGTACTGCTGGGTCCAGAGGCTGATGACGGCCGCGGCCGGCGGGTCCAGCGTCGTCAGGGTCATCATGGAGTCGCGCACCGGTGCGTCGCGCACGTTGGCCACGACGCCCGGCAGTCCCAGATCGAGAAGTTGCGCCGCGATCGGACCCCGCAGACGTTGACACCACTGTTCGTTGAAATCGGCGCTCCGCGCAACGATTATGACCTTTTCCATCGGCGTCTCCTTAGGTTGCGGCGCGGAATGCCGCGACGAGTTCGGTGAGCAGATCGGTGGCCCGACCGATGTCCTTGGGCAGCGAGCATGTGACCCGCACATCGGTGACCCCCGCGGCCACCAGCTCCGGGGCGCAGGCCGCGGTCGCTGCGGTGTCCAGCGAGCCGTCCGGGCGTTTGACGGTGGTTGCGTGGCCCAGGACCTGCAGGTCACTCGGATCGCCGCCCAGTGCGGCGATGCGATCCTTCATCGGGGCGATGGCGCCGGCCGGGTCGCGCATCGCAGGGCCCCAGGGGATCCAGCCCGACCCGAACCGGGCCAGCCGGCGCGCCACCGCGTCGTTGACGGTCCCGCTCACCCAGATCGGAATGCCCCCGGGCGCCAGCGGTTTGGGCATCTGATGAACGTTGGCGAAAGTCAGCTCCGGGGAGGCGTAGCTGCTGCGCTGCTGGGTCCACAGCGCCTGGCACACCTCCAGGGTGTGGTCCAGCAGGCGCCCGCGGCGCTCGAAGGACAAGCCGGCGGCCTGGTATTCCTCGCGCTGCCAGCCGACACCGACCCCGAGATCCAGCCGCCCCTGCGACAGCACGTCCAGGGTGGCCAGCTCCTTGGCCAGCACCGCGGGCCGGCGCAGCGCCGCCAGCAACACCGCGGTGCCCAGCCGGATGCGGGTGGTGGTCGCGGCCAGCGCGGTCAGCACGATCAGGGGGTCCAGCCACTGGCCGTCCGGCCCGGTCGGCTGGCGTCCGCCGGCGATGCCGCCGAGCCGGGGGTCGGCGTAGGCCTGGGGATTCTCGCCGAACACCACATGGTCGGAGACCACGACGCGATCAACGCCGGCGGCGTCCATCGCCCGGCCGAGGGCCAGGGTGGTGGCCCAGTCGTGATCGGCGTCGTCGGTGAAAGTCCGCAGCTGCAAAGAGATCTGAGTCGGGCGGGCAGGTGTCATGACCGCACCTGATCAGCCGGCCGGGATTCGATGGCGTCGATGGTCAGCGCGCGCCGGGCGATCCGCCAGCCGGGCCCGACACGGTGATAGGTGTCGCGGTAGCGCAGGTACCAGACGTAGTCGGTGAACGTGGCGCCCCGTTTCATCCAATGATGCGCAATCCCGGTGATCTCGCCGAACGCGACGTCGCCGCGGGGGTTTTCAGTGTCGCCGCCGGTATAGAACTCACCCATGACGCCGTGCTGAGTCCGGGTGACACCGGCCAGGCCCGACATCGCCTCTCGCACGCCGGCGTGGCCGTGGTGGTGCACACACGGCTCCAGCCGATCCGGCGGGTCGGGCAGGACGAGTTCGGCTTCCGCGGTGAACAATTGGGCAAGTTCGTCGAATCGCCGCGTGTCGACGTGCCCGGCGTAGCGGTGCACGAGTTCGGACAGCGCGAGTCGCTCGGCGGCCGGCAATGTCATGGCGCCGTGCCTGACAGCGGTGCGGGCTTGCTGCCGCCGAGTTGGGCGGTCAGCGCGTCGGCGGTCCGGAGCAGCCCCCGGGCCCATCTACTGATCTCCGAGTCGGTCAGCGCCTGCCTCGCGTGCAGCGACAGCACCATCGCCTGGCGCTGATGGTGATCGTAGACCGGCGCCGAGAGCACGCTGATCTCGTGCCGGCCCCGGCCACCGGCTTCGCTGCGCAGGTACACCCGTTCGCCGATATCGGAGACGAGTTCGCTGAGCAGGGCCCGCAGTTCGCCGGGCAGGTCGCTGGGCAGGCCCGCCATCAACGCGTACAGCCGTTGGCCGCCCGGCGTCAGCCGCTCGACCAGATACCCGTCGGCGCGGCACTCGTCGATGACGCGCTGCAGGCGCTCGCTCTCCGACCGCAACGGGACGGTGGGCGCCCGGGAGAGCCACTCCCGCAGGGCGTGGTCGTCCCAGAGCACGAACATCAAACCGACCGGCGGGGCGAATGGATAGCTCTGGCCGGGCTGAACCCCCGGATGCGTGTTGGGAGCCGCGGCGAGTTCGAGCACGGTGATCCGGTCGTCGACCACGGCGCTCAGCGCGGCGGAGGTGGCGAACTCCGCGGACAGTCGGCGCAGGTGTTCGCGTGCCTCGGGACCGACCCGCAGTGACTGCTGGGCGGCACGGCCCAACGAGATCAGTCCCGGCCCGAGGCGGTAGGTCTTCTCGGAATCGTCTCGTCGCAGGTAACCCGCATCGGCCAGGGCGTTGGCAATGCCCAGACACGTCGGCTTGGCCAGTCCGGTGCGGCGGGCGAGTTCGGAGACACCGAAGCTCTGGTCTGGATGGCCGGCCAGGAATTGGAGAACGCTCACCACCCGTTCGGTCGGGGGTGACGCGCGCACGGCCCGTCGGGGTGCCGAGGTTTCGACCCCCGCCTGTTCAGCCGCAGCCATTGCAGCATGCTACCGCGACCATCTACAGTCGGTTCGAGATATCTACCACTTCGGTTCAATAATGGACCGGATCGCGATCGAGAGGTGCTGCAGCGATGTACTCCGAACCCCTGTCGGCCGCGATCGCCGAGGCGGAGAAGCTGGTCGCCGCCGCCCCGCACATCGAGTCCGAGGCCGACTTACTCGAAGGCCTGCAATACCTCGCCGGCGGCATCGAGGCCTGCGTGCACGCCGCCTTCAACGGCGAGCGCGACCACCCGTTCCTGCTGTCGGGCACCGGGCCGTTCACCAAGATGGGCCTGGACAACCCCGACACGCTCTACTTCGGCACCGTGGTGCGCCCCGGCAACGACTACGTGGTGCGCGGTACCCGGGGGACCACCACCGACCTGAGCTTCCAGCTGCTCGGCGGCGAATACACCGACGCCAACGTCCCGGCCAGCGAGGCGGCCTTCGACGACCGCGAACTCGACATCGCACCCGACGGCACCTTCAGCTGGCGCTTCCAGCCGAAGACCCCGGCCCAGCTGGTGATCCGCGAGGTCTACAACGACTGGGACGCCCGGCGCGGCACGCTGTCGATCTCCCGCACTGACACCGAGGGCACCGCCCCGCCGCCGCCGACCCGCCAGCTGATCGAGAAGCGTTATGCCGCAGCCGGAAAGCAACTGATCAACCGGGTCAAGACCTGGCTGGCCTTTCCGCAGTGGTTCTACCTCAACCTGCCGGTCAACACCATGGTGGCACCGCGCCTCACCCCGGGCGGGCTGGCCACCCAGTACTCCTCGGCCGGGCATTACGACCTCGAGCCCGGCCAGGCGCTGCTGATCACCCTGCCGGTCTCGGATGCGCCGTACCTGGGCTTCCAGCTGGGCAGCCTGTGGTACATCTCGCTGGACTACATCAATCACCAGACATCGCTGAACGGAACTCAGGCACAAGCCGATCCGGACGGCAAGATCCGGATCGTGGTCTCCGACACCGACCCCGGGATCACCAACTGGGTCGAGACGTGTGGGCACCGGCGCGGCTTCCTGCAGTTCCGCTGGCAGCGGGTGTCGCGAACGCTGACCGAGGCCGACGGCCCGACCGTGGATCTCATCGACGTCGACGGCGTCGAGGCCGCACTGCCCTTCTACGACCACAACAAGATTTCGCAGGACGCCTGGCGTGCGCGTATCGCGCAGCGTCAGCGCCAAATCGCCAACAGAATGCTGGGGTGAAGATGACCGGAATGCTGACTGACAAAGTCGTGGTGATCAGCGGAGTCGGGCCGGGGCTCGGCACCACTTTGGCGCACCGGTTCGCAGCCGAAGGTGCCGACCTGGTGCTGGTCGCGCGCAGTGCCGATCGCCTGGAGGCGGTGGCGCAGCAGGTTCGGGCCGCCGGGCGCCGGGCGCTGGCGGTGCCGACCGACATCACCGACGACGAGCAGGTGGCGACGTTGGTGCAGGCGGCCTCCGCGGAGTTCGACCACATCGACGTGCTGATCAACAACGCCTTCCGGGTGCCGTCGATGAAGCCGCTGGCGCAGACCACTTTTTCGCACATCCGCGATGCCATCGAGCTCAGTTGCCTCGGTGCGCTGCGGCTGACGCAGGGCCTCACGCCCGCCCTGGCTGCGGCCGACGGCGCCATCGTCAACCTGAACTCGATGGTGATCCGGCATTCGCAGCCCAAGTACGGCGCCTACAAGATGGCCAAGGCCGCACTGCTGGCGATGTCGCAGTCGCTGGCCTCTGAACTCGGAGAACAGGGCATCCGGGTGAACTCCGTTGCGCCCGGATATATCTGGGGTGACACGCTGCAGGGCTACTTCGCCCATCAGGCCGGCAAGTACGGCACCACCGTCGAGCAGATCTACGCCGCGACGGCAGCGCAATCCGATCTGAAGCGGCTGCCCACCGAGGACGAGGTCGCCTCGGCGGTGCTGTTCCTATCCAGCGATCTGGCCAGCGGCATCACCGGCCAGGTCCTCGACGTCAACTGCGGGGAGTACCACAACTGATGACGACGCGAACCAACGTCGGAACCGTCGAGGATCTGCACGCCTCGGCCACCAAGATGGTGGGCCTGGACGACTTCGGCCCCGACGACGACAACTACCGGGAAGCGCTCGCGGTACTGCTGGAGTCCTACCGCGCCGAGGCCGATCTCACCGAGCTGGGCAGCAAGATGAACCGGTTCTTCCTGCGCGGTGCGCTGGTGGCGCTGTCTCTTATACAC
>NZ_JRMK01000164.1:0-7626 GCF_000972925.1 Mycobacterium sp. UM_Kg1
TGTGTATAAGAGACAGGTCATCGGCCAACTGCTCGCGAACACCGACGACGTGCGCGCGGCCGATGTGGGCAGGTGGCTGCCGAGCCTGCTGGTCCGGCGGCTGGAGAACCTGCAGTTGGTCTGCGATTGACGTCCCGCAGCGTTGCGGTTGATGACTTCTGCCGCGATATCGGAAATATGCGCGTATAACTGCACTATTGGACGCCTCACGCCCACTTTCTAGGCCCAGCGACCGCGAAATCACCCGACACCGTGCAAAATCTTGGACCCAGGTCAGTGCCCCAGCTGTTCTGCGCGCCGACCCTGCGGTGCGCCGAGGTAGCTGGCCGGCTGGTGCTGCTGGACCTGACTGCCGGCGTCTATGACGTGGTCGACGAGATCGGCACGGCAATGTGGGCGCAGCTGGCCCGGCCCCCGCACGAGCGCGACGTCGCGGTCCTGGCCGACGAATATGGGGTTCCGGCGGCCGCCGTGGAGGCCGACATCGCCGAGTTCGCCGCCGCACAGGTGGCCGCGGGCCGACTCGTCCGCACACCGCAGGCCGACACCCCGCGTGACGTCCTGGCCGCGCGGCGGCGGCCGACGCTCGTGCGTGCCTTGCGGGAAAGAGCTGCTGTAGAACGTGCCCTGCGACGGGGTTTCGCCTCCGCCTACCGCGAGCGCACCCAGCCGATCGCCGACACCACCCCGCCGCGGGCCGAGCTGCGGCTGGTGACACAGCGGTTTCGCACCGCCGAGGGCATCTATCCCGCCCGCCAGGCGCCACTGGACTGTCTGCCGCGCTCCCTGGCCCTGACCCGCTTTCTTCGGACGGCCGGGTGGCCGGCCCAGCACGTGATAGGAGTTGCGCTGTACCCGTTTGAAGCCCATGCCTGGGTGGAGTTGGACGGCGTCGCGCTCAACGAGAGCACCTCTGTCCTGCGACGCTTCACCGTGATCCAGCAGGCGTGATGCCGGCCGAACTTCAGGGGTTCCTGGTATCGCTGCCCACCGACGCGCAGGCACCGACTCGGGGTTGGCCGCAACATGAGGTCGTCGGCGACACCGCCGTCTGGTTCCACGGCTACCTGGCGCATCCCGCCCCGCTGCGCACCAAGCTGAAACTGCCCGCATCGGCATCGCCGGGCCGGATCGTGGAAGCCGGGATTCGGCGATGGCGGGCCGACGCCGGCGAGCACATCATCGGCGAATACGCAGCGGTCGTCGTGAGCGGCTCCGACGCCGTGCTGATCGGCGACCGGATGGGCCTGCGGCCGCTGTACTACGCCGCCCGGCCGAGTTCAACGGTGGTGTCGACGGACCTCGGAGCGCTGGTCCGCGAAACCCGCGCCTGGCGCGAACTGGACGAAGACTATCTGGCCGACATGTTCAGCACAGGCATGCACCTGGGCCCGCGGACCCCCTACCGCGGCATACGGCGGCTGCAAGTGGGCCAATTCGCCACCTGCCAGGCGGGCCGTCCCCGGCTGCGCGGGGGCTGGCGGCCGTCTGCGGAGCCGCTCCGGGAGAGCTTCGCCGGTCACCGGGAGCTCCTGCGCGACACCGTCAAAAGCGCCGTCGCAGCAGCGTTGGCGTCCGATGGCGCCCAGGCGGTCGAGTTGTCGGGCGGCCTGGACACCTCGACGGTCTTGGCCGCCGCCACTGCCGTGGCACCGATGCATGCGCTGAGCTTCGTTCATCCCGGCCACCCGGGCAGCGACGAGTCGTCGTGGATTCACGCTGCTTTGGAAGCCACACCGGTGTCGTGGCATCCCATTGACGCCACCGAGCACGCCAGCTTCGCCGCGGGGCCCGAGCTGGGCATCTTCCTACCCGCACCGACACGGCGGATTCTCAACTGGGCACCGAGCGCCGCCGAAGAGACCGTTGCCCGGGAGTTGGGGGTATCGACCCTGTTGACCGGGGAGGGCGGCGATGCGGTGTTCTTCGCGGGTCTGCTGCCCTGGTACCTGGCCGACCTGCTGCGCGCCGGACGGCTGGCAGCGCTGCGGCGAGAAGCGCTGCGATGGAGTGCCGAGTCCGGACTGGGCCGTTCCGCCGGGTTCTGGGTGCGACGTGCAGCCGTCGAGGGCCGCCGCCGATGGCGAAGCGGACGAACCCTGGCCCTGCAACCGTCGGCGCGCATCGCCGACGCGGCACCGTGGTTACGCCGGGAGTACGTTGACGGTCACCATCTGCAAGGCCGCACCCAGTTCACCACGACCATCCGGGCGCCGACGGTCCACGGCCAGGCCGTTCTGGAGAACGTGCTGCGCGGCGTCGAATTCGCCCGAAGCCGCCACATCTTTCCTCCGGCCACGTTCGACCTGCGGCATCCGTTGCTGACGCCGCCGTTGGTCGACTTGGCGCTGACCACTCCGTGGGATATCGCGGTGGATCCCCGGGTCGACCGAGCAGTGCAGCGATACGCCTTCGCGGGGCTGGTCAGCGAGAAGGTCCTTCGGCGACGGTCCAAGCCGATCGCCGACGAGGCCATGCTGCACGGCTTCGAACGCAACGCCCGATGGCGCGAGTACCTGGGCGAACGCCCGCTACTGGTGGACCGTGGCTACGCCGACGCCGATGCGTGGTCCGATGCGCTGCGCGCAGCGGGCCGGATCGGCGCCGTCGCACAGTTCTACACCGCGATCCAGATCGAGGTCTGGCTGCGCCACCTGCGTCACGTGGGCGCTCCGCGCCTGCTGACGGGACCGTCCGTGGCGCCCACGCGCTGATTCGGCGAAACACATGGTCGCGTTCTTTGGCAACAAGTACATTTTTGTAGGCCAGGTCAGCGATCCACCGATCATGGAGGTCTTGAGGATGCGCAGCTATTCGCCCCCGCAGGTCGTGCACGTAGGCGACGTACGCGCCACCACCCAGGGCAGCGGGAACTACCTCTCCGACAGCAGCACAGGCTACGGCTACATGGGCTGGTACAACCGCCACTGCGACACTCCTGAGACGGCGGCACCGCTGCCCCCGCGCGCCTGAGGGCCCGGCGGGGCATACGGTCACTCAAGCACAGCGCCCTGCAAGGCGGTGGAGCCGTCGGTCCGCGCGAACCCGCCCAGTAGCGCGGATTCGTTGTCGGCTTCATACAGGCGCTTGTACAGGCCTCCGCGAGCCAGCAATTCCGCGTGAGTGCCCTGCTCCACGGCCCTGCCATGGTTCAGCACGATGATCCGGTCTGCCACGGCCGCAATGAAGTCCATGTCGTGGCTGACCACCAGGCAGGTGCGGTCGTGTGCGTATTCCCGAATCACCGCGGTCACGCGGGCCCGCTGATCGGCATCCAGGTTCTCCGTCGGCTCGTCGAGCAGCAGCACCTGCGGCCGCCGCAGCAGGCACCGGGCGAATGCGATCAGCCGCTTCTGACCACCCGAGGGCACCTCGACGTCCACGATGGTGTCGTAGCCGTCACGCAGCTTGGCCGGATCGACGATCACCGCGTGGACGTGGGCCATTCTGCAGGCCTCTTCAACGTCGCTGTCGGTGGCATCGTGCCTGCCCAGCCGCACGTTCTGGCGAATCGTGTCCTTCAAGTAGAACGGGAACTGCGCGAGCTTGGATACCTGTTCTCGTAGCGAGTGCAACGTCACTGCACTGATGTCGTTGCCGTCCAACAGGATTCGTCCTCGCTGCGGCTCCAGGAACCGCAACATCAGGTTGAAGACGGTCGACTTGCCGGACCCGATGGGTCCCACCAGGGCGACCGTCTCCCCCGCTTCGATCGAGAAGGACAGGCCGTCGAGCACCTTCTGTTGCGGCGAATAGCTGAACGACACGTCGTCGAACACCAGGTTTCCGCGGACCTCGGGCAGTGCCGTGGCATCCGGTCGATCACGCACCGTCGGTTCGGTGTCGAGAAGTTCGTACGTCGATGCGACGTGGGGCAGGATCGACTTATACGTCGTGTACGCCAGCACCATTCGCTGCACGGCGGCAAACATCGTCGGCACATACGCGATGAACACCACCAGGCCGGCAAAGCTCAGACCGAACCGGTCACCCCACGCGATCCCGCTGAGCAACACCAAGACCGTGCTCAAAGCGATGAAAACCTGGACGCCATGGGTGGACGCCTGCATCCAGATCCGCATCCACGCCATGTTTTTCGTCGCCGCCATCGAGGACTCGCGAAACAGTTCGCTGCGCCGGGCCCCCGCGTTGAAAACCTGGATATCGGCGATCCCGCTGGTGGTCTCCGCGAGTTCACTGCCCATCGACCGATTCGCCAGCATCGCGCGTTGCGTGGCTGCCTGCAGGCCTCTTCCGGCGAAGCGCAGCGCCACCAGCGCCAGCGGCGTCAACACCAGCGCCACGATCGTCATCGGCCAGGACAGCGCCAGCAGATAGCACAGTGCGACGACCAGCACCACGGCGTCCACCGCCGGCGGGACAACGCATTCGGTCAACAGCCGCTGCACACACGGCGCTTCCAGTTGCACCCGCTGGATCAACGCACCGCTGCGCGCACCGATAAAGAAATCCAGCGACAGTGACTGAATATGGTCATGCACGCGCTGCAGGATCGCGGTCAGCAGCTTTCGCTCGACGTGTGCGCCAATCCAGGCATTGGCGAAGCTCAGAGCCTGCGCCGCCACCAGCGAGATCGACCAGATGGCCAGCAATGTCGCGAAGGTCATCGGTGTTGCCAGCCACCCGATCAGGCCGGTACCGCCGCCCTCGCGGCTCAGCAGCGAGCCATGCGAACCCCACACCTCGGCGAGGCCCCCGCTCATGCCCGCAGCCGCGACCGCCTGCATCAGCGGCCCGAAGGCCGCGTTCGCGACGAACGGCAGCGCCGTGACGCACAGTCCCAGCAGCGCGCACAGCAGCACCGAACCGCGCACTGCTTCCAGCATCGCCAGACTGCGTCGAACGTACATCGATGTGCTCCTGGCTCAAGGCGTTGCGGGTAGTCGACCGGGCTCGATGACACCCACGATGACAGACCCGCGGCCACTCCGGCATGAGATCCGTCCGATATCGATTCGCGGCCGGGAAGATCCGGCGCTCGGCGACAATCTCCGGCGCCAAACAGCGCATCCGACCACGACGAAGGTGCGATGATCTGCTGGTGGCGCTCGCAATCGGAGAACATCGGGCAGCTGATGCGTAGGACAAGGCTGGCATCGACGGCCGCGATCCTCCTGGCAGCATCTGCCCTGACCGCGTCGTGTACCGCCGAAACACGCTCGGCACCAACACAACCGACGCCGACCCGGCCTACCCCCGCGCCGACGGAATCGCCGGAGACATCGGAGGCGTCCCTGCCCTCGGCAACGCCGGATGCGCAGGTGTCCAACGGTAGGAGCTACGCCGTCACCTCCACCGTGATCGAGGGCGTCACCCCAGGCGGCGACGGGCACTGGCACGCCGAAGTGGGCCAGGTGTCCGAAGGCGATCCGCTGGTGGCCCAGGCCTTCAACAAAGCCGGTGAGGCGTCAGCCCGCGACCAGATCGACCAGGTGCGCCGTGACGCCGGCACGGGGGCATCGTGGACCTTCGAAGTGACACCGGCGCTGACCTTTCGGCCCACGGCGATTGCGCAACTTCTCACCGGTGTCTACTACGCACAAGGCGCAGCACACCCCAGCAACTATGTGGGCACGGTGGTGATCGACAGTCGCACGGCCGAACCGATCACCCTCACAGACCTGTTCGCCGACGAGCAAGCCGGCCTCGAGCGGCTTTCGCAGCAGACCAAACAGATCTGGCCGGACACCTATGGCGGTGGCACACCGATGGCCGACGAACCCGGCAACCGGCCGGTCGCCGCGAACTTCGCGAACTGGATTCCGACCGCTGAGGGTATGGAACTCCACTTCGCCGACTACCAGTTCGCACACGGACTGCCGGTGATCACCGTGCCGTGGTCGGCGCTGACCGATGTGCTGGCACCGGGCATGGCGGTATTGGCGCAGCGCTGAAAATACCTGTCAGAACAGTTCGTACGACTCGCGCGAGATCACGAACCCGTGGTCGTCACGGTTTTCGCACCGGATACCGGACGTCTCGCTGATGCACTGGTGGGTGGTCGAACTGTCCCGTTCGCCGTACTTGAGGGTTCGCGCGTCCCCGCCGAACGTGGTGTCTCCGGCACAGACGAACTCCGCCCTACCGCGTGCCTCGAGCTGGATGCCCTGCCCGTACCCGGTCTGGCTCGGGCAGTCCGACGGCCGCGGCGGCGGCGACCAGTCACGGTCCTGGATGTCGCACCGGACCCAGTCGGTGCCGACCAGGCATGCGATGTTTCCGCTGGGCGATTCGAAGAAGTGCATGTCCGGCTCCGCCAGAACGCTCGGCGCCGTGCCGAGCGCTGAGGCGATCAGGGCCGCTGCTGCACCGAGCACCGCTTTCATGAGGAAAAGATAGCCGGAAATAGACCGTTGTGCGGTTTTACAAGATTTTTTATACCTGCGCGGCCCGGTGTCGGCGGGGTCGGCACGGGGTCCGACACGGGCGCTCGTCATCCGCATTCGCTCGCCCCCGGCAGGCAATACTTACTCAATGCGTGTTGCCCGCCGCGTCCTCGTCGCAGCCCTCGCCGCTGCCATCGCTCTGGCCCTGCCCGCCCCCGCGACGGCGGAGCCGCTGCAGGCATCCTTCGCGCAGCTGGCCAACACCGTCCCGGGCAACGTCGGCCTCGCCTATGCCCCCGTCGGTCAGAACGGCGTCGTCACGCTCGGTTCGCTGCAGAGCGGCGTCGCCTGGTCGACCATCAAGGTTCCGCTGGCGATCGCGGCGATCCACGCCAACCGCCCCAACGCCCAGGAACTGGCGGCCAAGGCGGTCACCGCATCGGACAACGACGCCGCCGAACAGCTGTGGTCCTCCCTGGGGCCCGCACCCCAGGCCGCCCAACAGGTGCAGGCCGTGCTCCGGGCCGGCGGTGACACCGGCACCGCCGTCGAGTCCCGGCGACTGCGTCCGGAGTTCAGCGCCTTCGGCCAGACCCAGTGGCCGCTGGCCCGCCAAGCGGTGTTCGCCGCGCATCTGCCCTGCATGCCCCCCGCCGCGCCCGTCTACAGCCTGATGCGCAACACCGTGACCGACCAGCGCTGGGGGTTGGCCGGCATCGGCGCCCCGACCAAAGGCGGCTGGGGCCCCGGCCGGGACGGCGGGTATCTGGTGCGCCAGTTCGGCATCGTCGGCACACCGCGGGGTGATCTGGCGGTGGCACTGGCGGCCGAGCCCAAGGACGGCAGCTTCGGATCGGGGGTCGCGGCACTCAACCAGATGACCCAGTGGCTGAGCGCTCATGCCGCCGAGCTACCGGGTGGCCGCTGCGCGGGGTAGGTTGGCCGCTAGCCACGTGTTACCCGCGAGTAGGAGACACCCATGCCCGCCCCGTCCGCCGCAGAGTTCGACCGGCTGCGTCAGTTGGCCGCCATCGACGACATCGATGCGCGGCAGTCGAAGACCATCGACGAGGTCTTCACCGGCCAGCCGCTGACCACGATCCCGGTCGGCAACGCCGAGGATGTGGCGGCCGCATTCGTCAAGGCCCGCGCGGCCCAGCGCGTCTGGGCGGCACGCCCGGTCAAAGAGCGCTGCGCCATCATCGAGCGCTACCGCGACCTGGTGATCGCCAACCGGAACTTCCTGATGCTGTCTCTTATACACATCTGACGCTGCCGA
>NZ_JRMK01000165.1:0-7555 GCF_000972925.1 Mycobacterium sp. UM_Kg1
TGTGTATAAGAGACAGATGCAGGCCGGAGCGGCGGGGCACGTGTTCAACCTGGGACACGGCGTGCTGCCGGAGACCGATCCCGGGGTGCTGACCGACCTGGTGTCGCTGGTTCACTCATTGTGACCACGTCGTACTGCGTCGTCGGAGGCGGAATCTCCGGCCTGGCCGCCGCCCACCGGCTGCGAGCGACACTCGGCGACGCAGCCGACATCACCATCTTCGATCCCGCCGACCGGCTCGGGGGACTGCTGCGGACCGAGAGCCTGGGTGGACTCAGCGTCGACGTGGGGGCCGAGGCGTTTGTCGCCCGCCGTCCCGAGGTGCCCGCCCTGCTGGCCGAGCTCGGATTGGCCGACCGGCAGCGCGGTACGACGGGGGTGCGGCCCCTGCTGTACCGCAACCGGCTGCTGCACCGGCTGCCGGCGGACACCGTGAGCGGCATCCCGTCCTCGCCGGCGTCGATGACCGGACTGGTCGACGCCGAGACGCTCGCCCGGATCGCCGGTGAACACGCCCGCCCGCTGGCGTTCGAGCCGGGCAGTGACCCGGCGCTGGGCGCCCTGGTTGCCGACAGGTTCGGCGAACAGGTGGTCGCATCATCGGTCGATCCGCTGATCGGCGGCGTCTACGCGGGGTCGGCCGCGACGGTCGGGCTGCGCTCGGCGGTTCCCGGGCTGGCCGCCCTGCTCGACGAGGGGGTCCCCAGCCTGACCGAGGCGGTGCGCCGAACACTGCCCGCCACGACCGGCGTTCCGGTGTTCGGCTCGATCACCGGTGGATACCAGGTCTTGGTGAACGCGCTGGTGCGCAGCGCCCGGCCGCGCTGGGTGCAGTCCGCGATCACCCAGATCGACCCGGTCGGCCAGCGTTGGCTCTTGCGGGACGCCAGTGGGGGCCACCACCGCGCCGACCGCGTGGTGGTCGCGGTTCCCGCGCCGCAGCTGGCGCGGCTGGCCACCGGATTCGCACCCCGCGCCGCGGCGGCGGCCAGCCGCATCGACAACGCCTCGTCGGTGGTGGTCGCCATGGCGGTGCCCGCCGGCGCGGCGTTCCCGGACAACTCCGGGGTGCTCGTGGCCACCGGGGAGCGGCTGCATGCCAAGGCGATCACCCTGACCTCGCGCAAGTGGGGAGACCGGGGCTACGGCGGCCGCGTGGAGGTCCTGCGGTTGTCCTTCGGCCGGTTCGGAGACTCGCGGATCGGCGCCTCCGACGCGGAACTTCTGGGGTGGTCGGTGCAGGACCTGGAGGCGGTCTTCGGGGTCACGGTGGATCCGATCGACGTGCGGGTGCAGCGCTGGGCTGCGGTGATGCCGCAATATCGCTCCGGCCACGCCGAACTGATCGCCGGGCTGCGTGCGGCGCTGCCGCCGACCGTGGCGGTCGCCGGTAACTATCTCGACGGCATCGGGGTGCCTGCGTGCATCGCCGCGGCCGACCGGGCCGCGGCGGCCGTGATCAGCGCCACCCCGGCGCCGTAGAAGTCTGCGCGCGCACCGTGGCAGCATATGGACCATGGCGCACCTCGACTACGACAAACTGAACTCCACCATCCGCTATGTGATGTTCTCGGTGTTCTCGGTGAACCCGGGCGGACTCGACGGAGGTTCGGAGAGTCGCGAGGCGATCGCCGACCAAGCCGCAACCTTCTTCAAACAGCAGGAAGAGCGCGGCGTGGTGGTCCGCGGTATCTACGACGTGGCGGGTCTGCGCGCCGACGCCGATTTCATGATCTGGACCCACGCCGAGCGCATCGAGGACCTGCAGGCCACCTACGCCGGTTTCCGCCGCACCGCGTTGGGCCGGGCGTGCGCGCCGGTGTGGAGCAGCGTGGCGCTGCACCGGCCGGCGGAGTTCAACCGCAGCCACGTGCCCGCCTTCATCGCCGGCGAGCCGGCGGGCGCCTACGTCTGCGTGTACCCCTTCGTGCGGTCGCTGGAGTGGTATGTGCTGCCCGAAGAGGATCGCCGCAGGATGCTGGCCGAGCATGGCATGGCCGCCCGGTCGTACAAGGATGTCCGGGCCAACA
Source organism: Mycobacterium sp. UM_Kg1 (assembly GCF_000972925.1). Lineage (NCBI taxonomy): Bacteria > Bacillati > Actinomycetota > Actinomycetes > Mycobacteriales > Mycobacteriaceae > Mycobacterium > Mycobacterium sp. UM_Kg1. Next base: position 2,031 of record NZ_JRMK01000165.1, read on the forward strand.
CGGTTCCGGCGTTCGCCCTCGGCGACTACGAGTGGATCCTGGCGTTCGAGGCGCCCGAACTGGACCGGATCGTCGACCTCATGCGCGACCTGCGCAACACCGAGGCGCGTCTGCACGCCCGGGAGGAAACCCCGTTCTTCACCGGGCCCCGCGTCGAGGTCGACCAGTTGGTGGCGTCGCTGCAGTAGCAGCCCGCTAGGACGGCGGCACCAGGCGCAGGCAGATCGAGTTGATGCAGTAGCGCTGGTCGGTGGGTGTGGGGTAGCCCTCTCCGGTGAACACATGCCCCAGATGGCTATGGCAGGAGGCGCACAACACCTCGGTGCGCTGCCGGCCCAGTGAGTTGTCCGGGCGCAGGATCACCGCGTCGGTGTCGGCCGGATCGAAGAACGACGGCCAGCCACAGTGCGACTGGAACTTCTCGGTGCTGCGGAACAACTCGGCGCCGCAGGCCCGGCACTCGTAGATGCCCTCGGCGGTCGTGTCGGTGTATTCGCCGGTGTTGGGTGGTTCGGTTCCAGCGCGGCGCAGCACCGCGAACTCTTCGGGGCTCAGCTTCGCGCGCCACTCATCGTCGGTGAGGGAGACCTTGGGAGACGTCATGCACCTACGGTAATCCGATCGGAGCGGCCCTGCTGCGTGCGGCTAGGCCGTCGCGTCGGCTTTCGCCGGTGCAGTCGCCAGCCAGGCCGGATCGATTCCGTCGTCGAGGCGCCCCTGCTCCCGGGCGTCGAGGTAGCGGTAACAGAGCACGGCGCACACGACGATCACCAGCAGCGACCAGCCGTAGGTGATCTTCAAATAGTCCAGCGGACGACCGATGTTCATCCATCGGAAGATCAGCCACTTGTCCAGCGTCATGAAGCCGTAGACGGCCAACCACGCCGGCCAGTTGCGCAGCACCGAATTGGGCAGCACCACGGTCATCAGGAACGGGAACAGCACGATCGAGTAGTAGCCCTGTCCCAGTGACAACACCAGGAACGAGGTCGTCAGCAGCACACCTGACGAGGTCAGCATCCAGAACCGGGGGTCGCGGGTGCGGTAGTAGCGGTAGAGCAGCCACAGGCTGAGCGCGGCCAGCGCGGTGAACAACACCCGCATGAACAGGATCAGCCCCGAGGGCAGGCCGAAGAACACTCCGTTGCCCAGGATCGAGGAGTTGAAGTAGTCGCGGGTGCCCATGATGTAGGGAACCGTCTTGGTGAAGTAGCTGCTCGGGTCGCTGGCCAGCGGGAAGGCCGCTAAGTTGAACAGCGCCGGCGTCGCGATCGCCCCGACGAAGGGCCGCCACTGCCGGCTCAGCAGCGGCAGGAGCAGCAGCGGCAACAGGACCGGCTTGACCACCAGGGTCAGGCCGATCGCGACCCCTGCCCACCACTGACGGCTCGCCCGGCCGTCGAGAAGCCAGCGGAAGTAGAGCACTTCGGCCAGCAGGATCACCCCGTTGATGTTGGTGAACACCAGGGTGCTGCTCACGCTCTCGGTGAGGAACATCGCCGCCAGCAGGGCCGGTGCCGCCACCGAGTTCAGCCCGAAGCCGAACATCCGCAGCAGCAGGTAGGCCGCAACCAGGATCGCGATCGTGTTGGCGGCGATGAAGGTGTAGCGCGACAGCGTCTCGGGCAGATACCCGAACGGCGACATCAGCAGCGTGCCGCCGGGGGAGTACAGATAATGCGGATCGACGTAGTCGAAATGCTCGTTGTAGATGTCCAGGCCGTGCCGGAAGTTCAGGACCGCCCGGTACACCGGTTTGAAGTCATCGGTGATGTTGCCGTTCAGCGGCAACACAATCGAGCGGTGCAGTAGCGACATGATCGCCACCGGCCACAACACCGAACGCAGCACGGTGGCGGTGCTCGGCGCAGAGGTGGGGGGCCGGAACGCGTTCAGTAGGGCGGTGCCCGCCCGTTGCATCAAGGAGTCGGCTGCCGTCACCAGCGAACCGTACCGCGGGCGGCGCCCGCGGGTCCGGATCAGGGTCAGGCCGGGCAGTAGACGTCGGTGTCGGGCAGCTTGCCGGTGTCGAGGTAGCCGATCAGCGGCGGCAGCGTGCACGCCGAATACACCGCCGCGCCGTGGCCGATGCCCTGCCACATCACCCGCTTGCTGGCCGATCCGGCGTTGATGACGGCCGCGGCGGTGGCCGCCACCCCCTCCTCGCCGACGATCGGATCGTTTTGGGCCCCGAGCAGCAGCACGTCGATCTTGAGTTCCTTGGGCTGTTCGGGAGTGCTGCTGCTGGGCCAACTCAGGCACTGCGCCATGTCGAGGGCACCGACCGCGCCGAACTGAGGGTACTCCTTGCCCCAGGCAACCACCAGTTCCCGGATCCGGTCGGGAGTGGGCCGGTTGAGGGCGTCGGCGCACGTGTTGATGAAGTGGCCGTCGCTGCCGGTGGTGCCCTGCGCCCGGTTGATCAGATTGTTCAGCAGGTTGGCGTCGCCGGAGTTGGCCGACTCCAGCGCCCTGGCCAGATCGTTGGTGCTGGTGACCCGATCCCCGATGGGATAACCCATGGCGGTGACGATCGCGTGGGTCACCGCAGCCACCGAGGCGCCGCCGGGCCCCTGTCCGGCGCGGGCGGAGTCCAGTATCGCGTTGATGGCACCTTGGGGGTCCGGACCCAGTGCGCAGCCGACCGCGGCGCACTGCGCGGCGAACGCCTCGAAGGCCGCCTGCTGGCCCTTGACCCGCTGCTCGGCGGCGGCTTCGGCGGCCACGCCGAGGGGAATGGGGGAGTCCAGGGCCAGCCGCGCCACTTTCCCCGGGTGGGAGCCGGCGTAGGCCAGGGCGACCTGGGCGCCGTTTCCGATACCCAGCAGCGACAGTGCGGGAATGTCCCAGATGCTGCGCAGCCGCTCGAGGTCGGTGGCGGCATGGGTGTTGTCGTAGGAGGACTCTCCCGGCGAGATGGAGTCGGTGCAGTCGGTGGTGGCCTCCATCGTGATGGTGCCCAGATTGGCCACCGGGTCGTCGCCGGGGGCGAACTGGGCCTGGTTCCACATCTCGTCGCGCTGGCTGCGACTGCGGCAGTCCACGGGGCTCGACAGCCCGATGCCACGCCGGTCCACGGCGACGATCGGGTGGCTCTTGAGCACGTCCGCGCCGGCTCGGGACAGCCAGATCGGCAGCTGCAGCGACGACGGCAGATCCCAGCCCGTGGTGAACACCACCGGGCCGGCGTCGCCGGGAGTCTGCACCGACCGTGCCCGCACCACCCCGATGCTGATCGAGGACGAACCGCCGCCGAGCGGGTCGACGTCGGCGTCGTAACTGGAGCAGTCCAGCCGCACCCCGGGGGTGGCGGGCACGGCGGCGTCGCTGAACATCCGGGCGGTGCAGTCATGCCACGGCAGGTCGTTCTTGGGCACCTCTACCGGTGGCGGACCGGCCTGCTCGGAGGTGGAGGCGGGTTGGCCCTGTGGCCCGGCGCCGGAGTTGGTGGCAAAACGCGGGTTGGCGGCCAGCCCGGGCGCACAACCGGCCAGCAGCGGCGCGGACCCGGTCAGTACGGCGGCAGCCGCGACCACTACGGTCCGGGCGAACCTCGAAGAGCTGGTCATGCCTGTCACCTTATAGGCGCGCGCTTTTGACGTACCGGGCGTAGAGGTAGCCGGAGTCGTCGGTGAGCAGATGCGCGCAGCGCATCGGCGTTGTCAGCTCGCCCGGTCCGGTGGCGATGCGGCGAGCCAGGCCGCCGACCAGATACGGCGCCAAGGTCAGGCACAGCTCGTCGAGCAGCTCATGCTCGATCAACGACCCCAGCAGGCGCGGTCCGCCCTCGGTGAGCACCCGCAGGTGCCCGCGCTGCGCCAAGGTGTTCAGCAGCACGGCCTCATCCACACGGTCGGGGTCATCGCCGGAGCACTCCAGGACCTCGGCGTTGCCGGCCAGCCGCTGCCGGGTATCGGCGGCTGCCGCGGAGCAGGTCAACACCAGCGGCGCCACCTCGGTGTCGTTGAACACCCGCAGGTCCCGGTCCAGTGCCCCGGACTGGGTCACGATCGCCAGCGGGGGGATCTCGGACTGTCCTCGGTCGCGGCGGCCCTGCCGTTGGGTGGCGCTGAGCCGTGCTCCGCCGTAATTCTCGACCCGGACGGTGCCCGCCCCGACCACGATGACGTCGGCCAGCGCTCGCAGCAGCATGAACACCGCCCGGTCGCCCGGCCCGGCCAGGCCGCCGGAGGTGCCGGCGACCGTCGCGCCGCCGTCGATGCTGCCGATGAAATTGGCCCGCCCCCAGGGCTGCGGCCCGCCGGCCTCGGGGTAGGCATACAGCCGCCCCAGTTCCGTGTCGTCGACGGGCGCGGTGGCGCCCAGCAGGGTGAAGCCCGGATCTGCGCTGAGGTCGGACATGGCCTCGATTGCACCATGTGACTACAGTTCGTGCGTGCCCAATCCCGCCGCCGAGTCGATCGACCACCTGGTGGACAGGCGCCCGGAGGTCTCCCCGGAGCGGTTGATCGCCCAGCTCACACCGCCTCCGACGTTTGCGCGCGCCAGCTTCGCCAGCTACCGGCCAGACCCGGCGCAACCCAGCCAGGCGGCGGCGGTGGCCGCGTGCACGGCATTCTGCGAGCAGGCGGTGACCCGGCGCGCCGGACGGCGCAGGCTGCTGGGCCGGCGCGAGGTGTTGCCGGGCGTGGGGATCTACCTCGACGGCGGTTTCGGTGTCGGCAAGACCCACCTGCTGGCCTCGATCTACCACGCCATCACCGATACCGGCAGTGGCGCTGCCGAGGCGCCGGCGGCGGCGTTCGCGACGTTCATGGAGCTGACCCAGTTGGCCGGGGTTTTCGGGTTCACCGAGTGCATCGACTTGCTCGGTGGCTACACCGTGGTCTGCATCGACGAGTTCGAACTGGACGACCCGGGCAACACCACCTTGGTGTCGCGGCTGTTGTCCGAACTGGTGGCGCGCGGGGTCTCGATTGCCGCCACATCGAACACGTTGCCCGAACAGCTCGGCGAAGGCCGCTTCGCGGTCCAGGATTTTCTGCGCGAGATTCACACGTTGGCAAGCATTTTCACCCCTGTCCGGGTGGACGGCCCGGACTATCGGCACCGGGATCTGCCGCCTGCGCCCGAACCGCCTTCGACGCCCGAGGTTACGCAGCGCGCGGCGGCGCGGCCCGGGTCGACACTGGACGATTTCGACGCGCTGTGTGCGCACCTGGCCACCATGCATCCGTCGCGCTATCTGACGCTGATCGAGGGGGTCTCGGCGGTGTTTGTCACCGACGCGCATCCCATCGAGGATCAGAATGTGGCGCTGCGGTTGGTGGCGCTCACCGACCGGCTCTATGACGCCGGTATCCCCGTGGTGGCGTCGGGAGCCAAACTCGACGGGATCTTCAGCGCCGAGATGCTGGCGGGCGGTTACCGCAAAAAGTACCTGCGGGCCACCTCACGCCTGCTCGCCCTGAGCAGCGGGGGTTAGCGAGCCTCGACGAAGGAGAGGCGAAGCTGGACCGCCGAATCAAGCCCGGGGGTTAGCGAGCCTCGACGAAGGAGAGGCG
>NZ_JRMK01000166.1:0-7541 GCF_000972925.1 Mycobacterium sp. UM_Kg1
GCCCGGACTCCTCGGGCAACCCCTACCTGGCGTTCGCCGCCATGCTGATGGCCGGCATCGACGGCATCAAGAACAAGATCGAACCGGCGACCCCGGTCGACAAGGACCTCTACGAACTGCCCCCCGACGAGGCCGCCAACATCCCCCAGGCCCCCACCTCACTGGCCCAGGTGATCGACAATCTGGAAGCCGACCACGAATACCTCACCGAGGGCGGCGTTTTCACCCCGGACCTGGTCGAGAACTGGATCAACTTCAAGCGCGACAACGAAATCGCGCCGGTGAACCTGCGCCCGCACCCCTACGAGTTCGCGCTGTACTACGACTGCTGAGCGACCCGGCAACGGCTCCGGCGGCAACGGCGAGCGGCTCACTCCACCGTGTCGCGGGCCCAAGACGGTGTGATGAAGACGCCGTCGGCCTCCACGGTCACCCCGGCGGCATCCGAGATATGGCCCCGCGCGTAGGTTTTCACCCCGTCTTTGCGGTACACCGACGCCTCGGCGTGCAGCGGCCCCAGTGGTGTTCCCCGGAGGTACTTCACGGTGATGGTGCCGGTGTAGTTCGGCTTGGTCAGGCCGTCGCTGGCCGCCTCGCCGAGCACATGGTCGAGGATCAGGGCACTGACCCCGCCGTGGACCAGCGTCGGCGGCCCCTCATAGGCCGCGCCCAGGTGAAAGTCGGTCCAGCAGTGGCCGTTGCCCCCGTGCTGGATCACCAGCGGCGGAGCAATCGGGTTGCGCAGCCCGACCACGGCGTTCCCCCACGCCAGCGGCCGGCCGTCGACGACGTAACGCAGTCCCGGCGAGTCGCTGAGGTTGCTGCCCCGAAGCCGCTCGGTGAGCCGGCGAATCTGGCTGGTCGCCTCATCGACGGTGCCGGCGTCGGCCTGGGTGCGAATGGTGACGTCGATCAACTCACGGACCGCCTGGGCGAGCGGCCCGTAGCGCTCCAACAGTCGCGCGCTCTCCTGCGCGCTGATTGTGGGCACCGCCGCGCCAGCCCCGAAATCCACCACTGAGATCCTCCTCTAGTCCCCGAATACCTTGCGTACCACGGCTTTCGCGCGCCGTGTCACCCGCAGGTAGTGATCCAGGAATTCACCGCCGTCACCGCCGGGCCATCCGGCGGCCACCGCCACCGCGTTCAGCGCGCGGCCCGGTCCGGGCAGCTGGTCGGTGGGCTTGCCGCGCACCAGCACCAGGGCGTTGCGAGCACGGGTTGCCAGCAGCCACGCCTGCCGGAGCCTGTCCACGTCGTCGGCTTCCAACAGCCCGGCAGCGGCGATGGCGTCCAGGGTCTCCAGCGTAGTGGTGTTGTGCAGGGCCGGAACACGGTGGGCGTGGCGCAGCTGCAAAAGCTGGACTGTCCACTCGACATCGGCCAGCCCGCCCCTGCCCAGCTTGGTGTGCGTGTTGGGGTCCGCCCCGCGGGGCAGCCGCTCGGCGTCGACCCGCGCCTTCACCCGGCGGATCTCGCGCACCGCCTCGGCCGACACCCCGCCGGGCGGATACCGGGTGGCATCGATCATGCGCAGGAACCGAAGACCCAGATCCGCATCACCGGCGACGCAATGCGCCCGCAGGAGCGCCTGAATCTCCCACGGCTGGGCCCACTGCTCGTAGTAGGCCGCGTAGGAGGCCAGCGTGCGGACCGCAGGACCGTTGCGCCCCTCGGGGCGAAGGTTGATATCGACCTGCAGCGGCGGGTCGACGCTGGTGGTGCCCAGCAACGCCCGGACCTGTTCGACGATCGACGTGGCCCAACGCACGGCGTCGGCGTCGCCGACGCCGGGCGCCTGTTCGTTGGCCTCGCACACGAACATGACGTCGGCGTCCGAGCCGTAGCCCAGCTCGCCTCCGCCCAGCCGGCCCATGCCGATCACCGCGATCCGCGCCGGCGGCTCCTGGCCTTCTCCGGGCAGATTGACGCGGACGATCGCGTCCAGCGCAGCCTGTAACACCGCCACCCACACCGCGGTCAGCGCCCGGCAGACGTCGACCACCTCGAGCATGCCCAGCAGGTCCGCGGAGGCGATGCGGGCCAGCTCGTGGCGGCGCAGGCTGCGCGCCGAGGCGATCGCGCGCTCCGGGTCGGGGTGGCGTGCCGCCGAGGCGATCAGCGCCCGCGACACCGCGTCGGGATCGCTGTCGAGCAGCTTGGGCCCGGAAGGTCCGTCGCCGTAGGCCTGGATGACGTCGGGCGAGCGCATCAGCAGGTCGGGAATGTAGGCCGAGGTGCCCAATACCCGCATCAGCCGCTTGGCCACGGCGCTGCTGTCGCGCAGGGTGCTCAGATACCAGCGCTGCTGCGCCATCGACTCGCTCAGGCGCCGGTAGGCCAGCAGCCCCGCGTCCGGATTGGGGGTGTTGGACAGCCAGTACAGCAGCGTGGGCAGCAGGACCGCCTGGACCCGGCCCCGGCGACCGCTCTGGTTGGTCAGCGCCGCCAGATGGGTCAGAGCGTTGTGCGGCGCCTCGTATCCCAGTGCCGCCAGCTGGCGTTCCGCTGCACCGGGTGTCAGCCCCCCGGCCAGCTCCAGCCCCGCCGGTCCGACCGCCTCCAGCAGCGGTTGGTAGAAGAGCTTGGCGTGCAGCCGGGAGACCCGGAGGTTCTGGGCCTTGAGTTCTTCACGCAGTACGCCCAGGGCGTCATGGCGGCCGTCGGGCCGGATATGGGCGGCGCGGGCCAGCCAGCGCATCGCCTCGTCGTCCTCGGGCGGCGGGAGCATGTGGGTGCGCTTGAGGCGCTGCAGCTGCAGCCGGTGTTCGAGCAGCCGCAGGAACTCATAGGAGGCGGTCAGGTTGGCCGCATCATCGCGGCCGATGTAGCCGCCGGCACCCAAGGCTGCCAGCGCATCGACCGTGGACGCCACGTGCAGCGACTCGTCGCTGCGTCCGTGCACCAGCTGCAGCAGCTGCACGGCGAACTCCACGTCGCGCAGTCCCCCCGGCCCCAGCTTGATCTCGCGAGACCGGATCTCAGCGGGTACCAGCTGCGCCACCCGGCGCCGCATGGCCTGCACGTCGGCGACGAAATCCTCACGCTCGCAGGCGGTCCACACCATGGGCAGCAGCGCGTCGACGTAGGCGCGGCCCAGTTCGGGATCGCCGGCCGCCGGGCGCGCCTTGAGCAGTGCCTGAAACTCCCAGGTCTTGGCCCACCGCTGGTAGTAGGCGATATGGGAATCCAGGGTGCGTACCAGCGCGCCGTGGCGTCCCTCCGGGCGCAGATTGGCGTCCACTTCGAAGAACGCCTCGCCGGCCACCCGCATCAGTTCACCGGCCACCCGGGTGGTGAGCGCATCGGCTTCTTCGGCGACGAAGATGACGTCGACATCGCTGACGTAATTCAGTTCCCGCGCACCGCATTTGCCCATGGCGATCACGGCAAGCCGGGGCGGCGCGGCATCGGCACACACCCGGATCTCGGCCACCCGAAGGGCGGCGGCCAGCGCGGCGTCGGCCAGGTCCGCGAGGTGCTCGCCGACGCTCACGTAGGGCAGCACCGGCAGGTTCTCCGCGGTGGCAGCCAGGTCGATGGCGGCCAGTACCAGCAGCCGGTCGCGGTAGAGCGACCGCAGTCGCTGGGCGTAGGCGCCGTCGGTGGTGTCGGCGATGCAGTCGGCGAACAGCGTGCGCAGCTCGGATCCCGACGGCAGCGCCAGCGAGTAGTCCTCGGTGTCGGCGGGACTGGCCAGCAACTTCCACGACTCTGGTTGGGCTATCAGGGGATCGCCCAGTGCCAGTGAGGATCCCAGCACGCTGAACAGCCGCCCGCGCAGGCCGCGGTCGGCCAGCAGAGCGGCGCTCAGTTCGGCCCAGTCGATATCCGGCGCCTCGGACAGCCGGACCAGGGTGCGCAGGGCCAGGTCGGCGTCGGGGGCACGCGACAGCGCCCAGAGCACGTCGACGTGCGGTTGGGTGTAGGTGCTGTACCAGCCCAGCGCGGTCAGGTCGGCCGCGGCGTACCGGTCGACCAATCCCAGACGCCCGACGCTGGGCAGCTTGCGGCGCTGAGCTCCGGGATAGGCCACGACGGTACGGGCCTAGAGCGCCAGGTAGTTCTGCAGCTCGTAGGGCGTCACATGGCTGCGGTAGTTCGCCCACTCCTGGCGCTTGTTACGCAGAAAGAAGTCGAAGACCTGCTCCCCCAGCGCCTCGGCGACCAGCTCGGAGTTCTCCATCTCGGTCAGCGCCCGCTCCAAGGTGCCGGGCAGCTCGCGGTAGCCCATCGCCTGGCGTTCCTCGGGAGTCAACGCCCAGACGTTGTCCTCGGCCTCGGGGCCCAGCTCGTAGCCCTGCTCCACCCCGCGCAGCCCGGCGGCCAACAGCACCGCGAACGTCAGATAGGGATTGCACGCCGAGTCCGGGCTGCGCACCTCGATACGCCGCGAGGACGTCTTATGCGGGCTGTACATCGGCACCCGCACCAGCGCGGAGCGGTTGGAGGCGCCCCAGGACGCCGCGGTGGGCGCTTCGCCGCCGTGGATCAGCCGCTTGTAGGAGTTGACCCACTGGTTGGTGACGGCGCTGATCTCGTTGGCGTGCTCGAGGATTCCGGCGATGAACGACTTCGCGGTGGCCGACAGCTGCAGCGGGTCGTCAGGGCTGTGGAACGCGTTGACCTCGCCCTCGAACAGGCTCATGTGGGTGTGCATGGCAGATCCGGCGTGCTGCCGGAAAGGCTTGGGCATGAACGACGCCCGGACACCCTCTTTGAGCGCGATCTCTTTGATCAGGTAGCGGAACGTCATCACGTTGTCGGCCATCGACAGCGCGTCGGCGTAGCGCAGGTCGATCTCCTGTTGCCCGGGGGCGTTTTCGTGGTGGCTGTACTCCACCGAGATGCCCATCGACTCCAGGGCGTCGATCGCATGCCGGCGGAAGTTGGCGGCCGAGCCGTGGATCGACTGGTCGAAGTAGCCCGCGTCGTCGGCCGGAACCGGCGTGCTCCCGTCATAGGGGCCGGGCTCGAGCAGGAAGAACTCGATCTCGGGGTGCACGTAGCAGGCGAACCCCAGCTCCCCCGCCTTGGCCAGTTGCCGGCGCAGCACGTGGCGCGAGGACGCCCAGGCCGGGGATCCGTCCGGCATGGTGATGTCGCAGAACATCCGCGCCGAGTACTGCTTGCCAGAATCGGAGGTCCACGGCAGCAGCTGGAACGTCGACGGGTCGGGATGGGCGACCATGTCGGATTCGGAGACCCGGGCGAAACCCTCTATCGCCGAGCCGTCGAAGCCGACGCCCTCGTCGAAGGCGCCCTCGAGCTCCGCCGGGGCGATCGCCACGGACTTGAGGTAACCGAGCACATCGGTGAACCAGAGCCGGACGAAACGGATGTCGCGTTCCTCCAGCGTGCGGAGCACAAACTCCTTCTGACGGTCCATACCGCGAAGCGTATCAGCGCTCAGCATTTTGCATCGGTTGGCGGCAGCGTGCCGTCAACCAGGTATCGCGCGGCGTATCGGTCGACGCATTCGTTGCCCTGAAACACCACGGTGTGCTGAGTTCCGTTGAACGTCACCAACGAGCCGCCCAGCTGCTTGGCCAGGTCCACACCGGCCTGGTACGGCGTGGCCGGGTCGCGGGGGGTGGAGACCACCATCGTCGGGGGCAGGTCGGGCACCGAGAGGGTATGCGGCTCCGTGGTGGGCGGCACCGGCCAGAAGGCGCAGGTGCCCAGCGGGGCGTCGCCGGTGAACTTTCCGTAGCTCATGAACGGCGCGACCTCACGCGAACGCCGGTCCTCCTCGATCACCTTGGCCCGGTCGGTGATCGGCGGCTGGTCGACGCAGTTGACCGCGACGCGGGCATCGGTGGCGTTGGTGTAGTGGCCGCCGGCGTCCCGGCGCATGTACAGGTCGGCCAGGCTCAGCATGATGTCGCCGCGGCCCTGCGCCAGATCGGACAGGCCGTCGTTGAGGTGCGACCAGAACGTCGGCGAATACAGCGCCATGATGGTGCCCACGATGGCGTCGCTGTAGCTCAGTCCGCGTGGGTCCTTGGTCTTGGCCGGCTTGTCCACCAGCGGGTCGACCAGGCTGTGGTAGACGTCGACGGCCTTGGCCGGATCGTCGCCCAACGGGCAGTCGGTCTCCTTGGCACAGTCGGCCGCGAAGTCGTCGAAGGCGCCCTGGAAGGCCTCCGCCTGCCGCAGGTCCTCCTCGATCGGATCGGCGTTGGGGTCCACCGCGCCGTCGAGGATCATCGCCCGCACGTTCTGCGGGTAGGCCTCGGCGTAGGCCGAGCCGATCCGGGTGCCGTAGGAGTAGCCCAGGTAGGTCAGCTTGTCGTCGCCCAGTCCGGCGCGAATCGCGTCCAGGTCGCGGGCGACGTTCACGGTGCCGACGTTGGCCAGAAATTCCTTGCCGGTCTTCTCCAGGCAGCGCGCGACGTACTCCTTGGTCTCGTTCTCGATACGCGCCACGCCCTCGGGGCTGTAGTCGACCTGGTTCAGAGCACGCAGCCGGTCGTTCTCCTCGTCGGAGTTGCACCACACCGCGGGCCGCGACGAGGCCACCCCGCGCGGGTCGAACCCGACCAGGTCGAAGCTCTCGCGTACCTGACGCGGCAGGGAGCTGACCAGGCCCACCGCTGTCTCGATGCCGGACTCGCCCGGGCCGCCCGGGTTGATCACCAGCGAACCGATCTTGTCCTTGGTGGCCGGGAAACGGATCATGGCCAGCCGGGCGACGTCGCCCTGCGGCGCGGAGTAGTCGACCGGCACCGCGATGAACCCGCACTGGGCGTCGGCGGGGACCTTGATGTTGGTGTCGGCGGTGAACCGGCACTTGTCCCACTGGACCGGCTGGCCGACCTTCGGCACGGCCAGCACCGCGTGGCCCGGCGTCAGCCGGGTGCAGCTGCCGACGGTGATCACCACTGTCGCGATCGCGAGGCAGGTCAAAACGGTGCGCGTGATCCTGTCGCGGCGCGTCGGCGAGCTCATGACACCACATGCTGCCATGCATGCGCGGGCAAGCCCGGGCACCCGGTGGGCTCAGCGCGTGCCGATGTGAGGAAATCCACTTCACCTTGTGGTTCAGCTGTGCCGCCGGCAGTGGCAGACTGGGCATGTCAGACGACCCGGGGACCCGCTGCGCGGGCTTCGAGGATCTACCCGACCGATTCAAGGGACAACGATGTCTGAGCACATTTACGGCGCCGGCAATGACGCTGCGCCCAATCCGGTCCGCATCGCACCGAAGACCCGCGTCCATCATCTGCAGGAGATGAAGGGCGAGGGACGCAAATGGTCGATGCTGACGGCCTACGACTACTCCTCGGCCCGGATCTTCGATGACGCCGGCATCCCGGTGCTGCTGGTCGGGGACTCCGCGGCCAACGTCGTCTACGGCTACGACAGCACGGTTGCGGTCACCATCGACGAGCTGATCCCGCTGGTACGGGCGGTGGTGCGCGGCGCCCCGCACGCATTGGTGGTGGCCGACCTGCCGTTCGGCTCCTACGAAGGCGGACCGGCTGCGGCCCTGGCCACCGCCACCCGGTTCATGAAGGAGGGCGGCGCGCACGCCGTCA
>NZ_JRMK01000167.1:0-7475 GCF_000972925.1 Mycobacterium sp. UM_Kg1
GTGTATAAGAGACAGATGTGGTTCACCGAGGCGCACTGGCCGGCGTTTCGGCGGGTCGACTTCCTGCGGGCGCTGCGCGACTACAGCGTGCGACACCGCAGGTTCGGGCGGTAGGAGCAGGCGCGCTCAGGCGGCACCGTCTACAGTTTTCTCCCATGAAGTGGCGGCTGGCGGCGTTGACGCTGATCCCTGGGACCCTGATCTTCGGCGCCGCACCGGCGCAGGCCGACGAGAAGAGTTACCTCAGCTACCTGGAGTCGCACGGGTTTAAGTACCAGAACAGTCCCGGTCTGACCACGCCGGCCGGGGCGGTGCAATTCGGCGGGATCATCTGCCAGAACCTGCGCCGGGGCCGCCCCGCCAAGGACCGCTTCGGCACGAAGGTCGCCGACGGCGTCACCAAGGTCATGATCGACGCCGCGCAAAAGGAGCTGTGCCCGGACACCCTGGCGCCCGCGGCCACCACGACACCGGCGGTGCCGCCACCGGATGGCGCCGAACCGGCCCCGCCGGCCCCGGAGCTCGCACCCCTGCCGGACGGCGCGCCGCCGCCCGGTTTCCCGCCGCCCCCGATGTTCCCCCCGCCCCCGGGCTTCCCGCCGGCTCCGGAGCCGGTGCCCGCGCCCGCGCCCGCGGCCGAGTTCCCGCCGCCGCCGATTTGGCCGCCCGCACCCGAGCCGGCTCCGCCGCCCGCGGATGAGCCGGCGCCCCCGGCGGCGACGCCGCAGCCGGGGACCGCGACCCAGCCGTAGCGCTGGCCTCTGCGGGATCTGTCGTTAGAGCTTGCGCAGGCGCAGCCGGTTGATGGAGTGATCGGCGTCCTTGCGCAGCACCAGGGTGGCCCGCGGACGCGTGGGCAAGATGTTCTCGATCAGGTTGGGTCGGTTGATCGAGCGCCAGATGTCGCGCGCGGCGGCGACGGCCTGGTGGTCGCCCAACGCCGCGTAGTGGTGGAAGTGCGAACTGGGGTCGGCGAACGAGGTGGAGCGCATCGCCAGGAACCGCGAGACGTACCAGTGCTCGATGTCTTCGACCCGGGCGTCGACGTACAGCGAGAAGTCGAACAGGTCGGAGATCATCAGCGTCGGCCCCGTCTGTAACACGTTGAGGCCTTCGAGGATCAAGATGTCGGGGTGGCGGACCACCTGCTTGGCGTTGGGAACGATGTCGTAGCTCAGGTGTGAATACACCGGCGCGCACACGTAGTCCGCGCCGGACTTCACCGAGGTGACGAAGCGCATCAGCGCCCGCCGGTTGTAGCTTTCCGGAAAGCCTTTGCGGTGCATCAGATTCCGGCGCTCCAACTCGTGGTTGGGGTAGAGGAACCCGTCGGTGGTGACCAGGTCCACCCGCGGGTGGTGATCCCAGCGGGCCAGCAGCGCCTGCAGCACTCGGGCCGTGGTGGACTTGCCGACCGCCACACTGCCGGCCACCCCGATGACGAACGGCACCGGCCGGTCGGGGCTCTGGTCGTTCTCGCCGAGGAATTCTGCGGTGGCGGCGAACAGCTGCTGGCGCGCGGCGACCTGCAGGTGCAACAGTCGGGCCAGCGGCAGGTAGACCTCTTCGACCTCCAGCAGGTCGACCTGCTCACCGAGGCCGCGCAGGGCCACGACTTCGGCTTCGCTGAGCGGCATCGGCGTCGACATACGCAGTGTCCGCCATTGACGTCGGTCGAACTCCACATAGGGACTCGGCTCGCTAAGCCGCCGCATGACCATACAGTCTTGCAGGCACCTCGACCGTTAGCCTGATCGGGTATGGAGCCCGCCGTCTTGATCCGTGAATACCTGTTGCTCGGTCTGCGCTTCGACCGCATCGAACAGGGGTATGTCGACGCCTTCACCGGCGATCCCGCGCTGCGGCGTGCGGTCGCCGACGAACCGGCGCCCGACCCGGCCGCGCTGGCCCGCCAGGCCGAGAAACTGGCCGCGGAACTGCCGGGCGGGCTCGACGCCCAGCGCGCGGAATACCTGCGCGTACACCTGCGGGCGCTGGCCTGCGCCGGGCGCAAGTTCGCCGGCGAGCAGGTCGGCTTCGTCGACGAGGTGCGCGACTACTTCGACGTCGAGATCGCCAAGGCCGACACCGACCGCTACCGCGCGGCCCACGCCCGGCTCGACGAGGCGCTGGGCGGGACCGGCCCGCTGGCCGAGCGCATGATCGCCTACCGCCGGGCCGAGGAGATTCCGCCGGAGCGCCTCGAAGCGGCCATCCACGCGTTCTCCTCGGCGCTGCGCGACCGGGTGCGGGTGAGCTTCCCGCTGCCCGAGACCGAGACCATCACCTACGAGGTGGTGACCGACAAGCCGTGGTCGGGTTTCAACTACTACCGCGGCGACTACCACTCCACGGTGGCGGTCAACGCCGACCTCAAACAGCTGATGTCGAACCTGCCTCGGCTGGTGGCCCACGAGTCCTACCCGGGACATCACACCGAGCACTGCCGCAAGGAAGCCGGGCTGGTGGCCGAGCTGGGCCAGGCCGAACAGACCATCTTCCTGGTCAACACGCCGCAGTGCCTGATGGCCGAGGGGCTGGCCGACCTGGCGTTGCACGCCGCGGTGGGACCGGGGTGGGGCGCCTGGGCGGCCGAGATCTACGCCGATCTGGGTATGCCGTTCGACGGCGCGCGGGCCGAAGCGGTGTCCGAGGCCGCCGCGGCGCTGGCCGACGTGCGGCAGGACGCGGCGCTGATGCTGCACGACGAGGGCCGCGACGCCGACGAGGTGGTGGCCTACCTGCGCCGGTGGCTGCTGGTCCCCGAGGACCGGGCACGCCAGGCGCTGCGGTTTCTGGCCTCGCCGCTGTGGCGCGCCTACACCTCGACCTACGTGGAGGGCTACCGGCTGCTGCGCGCCTGGCTGGACGCTCCGCCGCAAGATCCCGGCGACCCGGCCGCGTCCGGGGGCCGGCTCACCGAGCGTTTCCGGCGGCTGCTCGACGAGCCGCTGACGCCGTCGCGCCTGCGTGCCGAGCTGGGTGGATAGCACGTCGGGCGGGTGCGCACCGGCTCGATAGACTTGCGCGCGTGACTGCCGCACCGAACACCCGCCCCGCATCCACCATGTCGGCCCCGCTGGCTGAACTCGACCCCGACATCGCCGAGCTGCTCGGCAAGGAGCTGGGGCGTCAGCGCGACACGCTGGAGATGATCGCCTCGGAGAACTTCGTGCCGCGGGCGGTGCTGCAGGCGCACGGCAGCGTGCTGACCAACAAGTACGCCGAGGGCCTGCCGGGCCGGCGCTACTACGGCGGCTGCGAGCACGTCGACGTGGTGGAGAACATCGCCCGCGACCGCGCCAAGGAACTGTTCGGAGCGGATTTCGCCAACGTCCAGCCGCACTCGGGCGCCCAGGCCAACGCGGCGGTGCTGCAGGCGCTGATGGAGCCCGGTGACCGGCTGCTGGGTCTGGACCTGGCCAACGGGGGACACCTGACCCACGGGATGCGGCTGAACTTCTCCGGCAAGCTTTACGAGAACGCCTTCTACGGTGTGGACCCGGTCACCCACCGCGTCGACATGGACGTGGTGCGCGCCCAGGCCCTGGAGTTCAAGCCGAAGGTGATCATCGCCGGGTGGTCGGCCTACCCGCGCATCCTGGACTTCGCGGCGTTCCGGTCCATCGCCGACGAGGTCGGCGCGACCCTGTGGGTCGACATGGCGCACTTCGCCGGGCTGGTCGCCACCGGACTGCACCCCTCGCCGGTACCGCACGCGCAGGTGGTGTCGACCACGGTGCACAAGACGCTGGGCGGTCCGCGCTCCGGGCTGATCATCGGCAAGAAGGAGTTCGCCAAGCAGATCAACTCGGCGGTCTTCCCGGGTCAGCAGGGCGGCCCGCTGATGCACGTGATCGCCGCCAAGGCCGTCGCGCTGAAGATCGCCGGCACGCCGGAGTTCGCCGAGCGCCAGCAGCGGGTGCTCTCCGGCGCCAAGATCATCGCCGAGCGGCTGCTGGCCGCCGATGTCGCCAAGGCCGGTGTGTCGGTGGTCAGCGGCGGGACCGACGTGCACCTGGTGCTGGTCGACCTGCGTGACTCGCCGCTGGACGGCCAGATGGCCGAGGACCTGCTGCACGAGGTCGGCATCACCGTCAACCGCAACGCCGTCCCGAACGACCCGCGGCCGCCGATGGTCACCTCCGGGCTTCGGGTCGGCACTCCGGCGCTGGCCACCCGTGGTTTCGGCGACGCAGAGTTCACCGAGGTCGCCGACATCATCGCCACCGCGCTGGCGGCCGGTTCGGCCGCCGACGTGCCGGCGCTGCGGGCCCGGGTCACCAAGCTGGCGCAGGACTTCCCGCTCTACGACGGCCTCGAGGACTGGAAGCTGGCCTAGCTCGCTTGGGCCGCGGGGCGACCGGTGCGCCGCTCGCCGTGACACGCCGCACCCCCGGGTTGACAGGATAGTGTGAATTCGGGTTACAGTTACTTTCATGGCTGAACGTCCCGTTGCTAATGCACTGATCCTCGAGCTGGAGCCGGTGGTCGACGCGAACCTGGCCCGGCACATCGACACGGTGGACCCGTGGTACGCCCACGACTATGTGCCGTTCGAGCAGGGCGAGAACTTCGCCTTCCTCGGTGGCAAGGACTGGGACCCGTCACAGGTCACGCTGCCCAAGGTGATCACCGACGCCTGCGAGATCCTGCTGATCGAGAAGGACAGCCTGGCCGGCTACCACCGCGAACTGGTCGAGCACTTCATCCTCGAGAACAAGTGGGCCCGCTGGATCGGCCGTTGGACCGCTGAAGAGCACCTGCACGCCATCGCGCTGCGCGAGTACCTGATCGTCACCCGCGAGATCGACCCGGACGCCAACGAGCGCGTGCGCATGGAGCACGTCCAGAAGGGCTACCGCGCCGACCGCTACAGCCAGGTCGAGACGCTGGTGTTCATGGCCTTCTATGAGCGCGCCTGCGCCGAGTTCTGCCGCAACCTGGCCGACCAGATCGAGGAGCCCGTGCTCAAGGGTCTGATCGGCCGGATCGGCGGCGACGAGGAACGCCACGAAGAGTTCTTCGCCAACCTGATCGCGCACTGCCTGGACTACGTGCACGAGGAGACCGTGGCCGCCATCGCCGCCCGGGCCGCCGAACTCAAGATCGTCGGTGCAGACATCGACGCCTACGCCGACCGGCAGCCCGGAATCGCCGAAGCCGGGATCTTCGGGCCCGACCAGTTGCGCCGGGTGATCTCCGACCGGATCAGCGCCTGGGGCTTGGCCGCGCACCCCGATCTGAAGCAGTTTGTGATCGGCTGACACTCCGGCGCGCCTGCGCTGCGGGCACGCATCGGCGGGGGTACCGTCGCAATCGATGGCTAGCCACACGCTTCGCTGTCTCATCGGCACCACCGGTCGTGATTACGACAGGACCGGCCCCGTTCCTGTGCCGCCCCCCGTCGAATTGTTCGCGCGGGGTCGCGCGTGCCCTCACCGCTGGAGCGCTTAGTGCCTGATATCCGGACGTACGTGCTCGACACCTCCGTGCTGCTGTCGGACCCCTGGGCTTGTACCCGGTTCGCCGAACACGAAGTTGTCGTCCCACTGGTGGTAATCAGCGAGTTGGAGGCCAAACGCCACCACCATGAGCTCGGCTGGTTCGCCCGCCAGGCGCTGCGCATCTTCGACGACATGCGCCTGCAACACGGGCGCCTTGATCAGCCCATTCCCGTTGGTACGCAGGGGGGAACGCTGCACGTCGAGCTCAACCACAGCGACCCCGCGGTGCTGCCCACGGGATTCCGCACCGACAGCAACGACTCGCGCATCCTGACCTGCGCGGCCAACCTGGCCGCCGAGGGTCGCCGAGTAACGTTGGTGAGCAAGGACATTCCGCTGCGGGTCAAGGCCGCCGCGCTGGGCCTGGCCGCCGACGAGTACCACGCGCAGGACGTCATCGTCTCCGGCTGGACCGGAATGGACGAGGTCGAGGCGTCGGTGGAGGACATCGACGCCCTGTTCGACGAGGGCGAGATCGACCTGGCGGCTGCGCGGGATCTGCCGTGCCACACCGGAATCCGGCTGCTGGGCGGCAGTTCGCACGCGTTGGGCCGGGTGAACGCCGCCAAACGGGTGCAGCTGGTCCGCGGCGACCGGGAGGCGTTCGGCCTGCGGGGCCGTTCCGCCGAACAGCGGGTGGCGCTGGATCTGCTGCTCGACGAATCGGTGGGAATCGTCTCGCTGGGCGGTAAGGCCGGCACCGGCAAGTCGGCGCTGGCGCTGTGCGCCGGCCTGGAAGCGGTCTTGGAGCGCCGCACCCAGCGCAAGGTGGTGGTGTTCCGTCCGCTCTACGCCGTCGGCGGCCAGGAACTGGGCTATCTGCCCGGCAGCGAGAACGAGAAGATGGGGCCGTGGGCCCAGGCGGTGTTCGACACCCTGGAAGGTCTGGCCAGCTCCGCGGTGCTCGAGGAGGTGCAGTCGCGCGGCATGCTCGAGGTGTTGCCGCTGACCCATATCCGGGGCCGCTCGCTGCACGACTCGTTCGTGATCGTCGACGAAGCGCAGTCGTTGGAGCGCAATGTGCTGCTGACGGTGCTGTCCCGGCTCGGCACCGGGTCGCGGGTGGTGCTCACCCACGATGTCGCGCAGCGCGACAACCTGCGGGTCGGCCGGCATGACGGCATCGCCGCGGTGATCGAGAAGCTCAAGGGCCATCCGCTGTTCGCGCACATCACCCTGCTGCGCAGTGAGCGTTCGCCGATCGCCGCCCTGGTCACCGAGATGCTGGAGGAGATCAACGGGCCCGACCTGGGCTGAATCCCCAGGTCGAACCTAAGAAACTGCCAACAAAGAAGTTACTGAACTCTGATGGTTAGGTAAGCTTCCTTGTGTGGATGGCAGGCGAGCGAAGGGTACTCGTAGCGGGCGGCAACGCCCTCACCGCCTCACCGGAACGGTCCCCAGACGGGTTTTCGGCTCGACATCGCTGGTAGGAGCCTTATTGGCCCTCGGGATGTCGCCGGCTTCCACCGCGCCCGCGGTGGCTGACTTCGACGATTTCCTGGCGCCGCTGTGGGACGCGATCAGCGCCGCGCAGGTGGAGCCGGATCTCTTCGCGGCAGTCGGCGTGGAGTTGCCCTTCGTCGCGCAGGCCGATGCCGCCGCATGGGATGCCCTCTACGACGAGCTCAGCGACTTCGCGGACACCAACAGCTGGCTGCTGGACCTGATCAACGCGCCGTTCGTCACGATGTTCGGGCGGACGCTGATCGGTGACGGGATCGACTTTTACACCGGCACCAACGATTCCTGGTTCGGCTGGTTACCCGGAATCGGCGACCTTGGTGACGGCGGGTTCTTGTTCGGCGACGGCGGCATCGGCGCCGACGGGACGGCCGATCACCTGGCGGGCTATGCCGGCGGCTTCGCCGGAATGTGGGGCAACGGCGGCGACGGCGGCGCCGGATTCGACGGGGGAACCGGGGGCGACGGCGGCGACGGCGGCTGGCTGGCCGGCAACGGCGGGGC